>JANXPK010000565.1 GCA_025357355.1 Rhodobacterales bacterium | reverse complement strand
TGGCGCAGCGCGCCAGCGCAAGGCAAGGGGGATTGGGCTGGGTGCTGCTGTCACGAAGGGGAGGCGCCTGCCTGGGGTGGGCGCAGAAGGCGCCTGCCCGGGGGCAGGCAGGCGCCTCCCCGATAGGCTTTGGCCTGTCGGGGAAGAGAAGGCAGGGAGCTGACGCAAGCTCAGACTCCATACCTTTGGCCGGGCAATGATGCCTTGAAAAGACATCGTGCTCCAAGTGACGGCCAGGCCAGCAATGACCGACGGTCAGGCCAGGTGCCAAAGCGGTCACGGCCCCCTCGATGGGGTCCGCGACCGCCCCCTCCTTCAGATCACCCGGATCGGGTCGCGTAAAAGCCGCAGGCCGTTCAGCACCACCAGCAGCGTGCCGCCCTCATGGCCGACCACCGCGAGCGGCAGCGGCAGTGCAAAGAACAGCCCGCCCACCACCAGCACCCCCATCGCGCCGATGGCAAAGAACAGGTTCTGCTTGATGATCCGCGCGGTTCGCTGCGCCAGCCGGTGCGCCAGTGCCAGCCGCTGCATGTCCTCGCTCAGCAGCGCCACCTCCGCCGCCTGCAAAGCCACCTCGCTGCCCGCCGCCCCCATCGCGATGCCGACATCCGCCCGCGCCAGCGCCGCCGCATCGTTGACCCCGTCGCCGACAAAGGCCACCCGGCCGTGGCTCGCCAGATCGCCGACCAGCCGCACCTTGTCTTCCGGCAAAAGCCCGGCATGAACCTCGCCGTCCGCGATCCCAAGTTCGCGGCCGATCCGCTGCGCCACCTCGGGTCGGTCGCCCGTCATCATCACGATCTCATCCACACCAGCGCGGCGCAGCGCCGCAATCCCCGCCGCCGCCGTGCGCCGTGCGACGTCGGCCACCGACACCGCCCCCAGCAGCCGCGCGCCACGCCCGAGATGCACCACGGTCTGATCGCCACCTTGCAGCCCCGCCAGCCCCTCATGCGCGCCGTTCGCCGCCATCCGCGCGACCATCCGCGCGTTGCCCGCCCAGAGGGGTCCGGTCGCATCCGTGCCGGTGATCCCCTCGCTCGGCCAGGCCCGCACACCCCCCACCGCGACCGGCGTCACCGCGCGTTCCAGCGCAAGGCGCAGCACCGCCGCCGCGATGTGGTGTTCCGACTGCGCCTCGATCCCCGCCAGCAATGCCAGCACCTCGTCGTCCGTGGCCCCGTCCAGCGCCACCAACCCGGTCACCTCGGCCCGCCCCGTCGTCAGCGTCCCGGTCTTGTCAAAGGCAAAGACCCGCACTTCGGCCAGCATTTCCAGCGCCGCGCCGCCCTTGAACAGCACCCCACCTCGCGCCGCCGACGACAGCGCCGACAGGATCGCCGCGGGGACCGAGATCACCACCGCACAGGGGCTTGCCGCCACCAGCACCGTCGCCGCGCGGTACATCGCATCATGCAAGGACCAACCCAGCGCCATCAGCCCGGCAAAGACCGCAACCGACCCCAAGAGCACCGCCACCGTATAGCGCGCGCCAAACCATTCCGAAAACCGCTCCGACGGCGCCCGCGTCGCCTGCGCCTCGGTCACCAGCCGGATCATCCGCGCCACGGTGCTGTCGGCCAAAGGCCGCGCCACCACCATGGTCAGCACGCCGTGCAGGTTGACCGTCGCCTCGTGCAGAAGATCGCCCGCGGCCTTGTTGACCGGCAGCGCCTCGCCGGTGATGGTGCTTTCGTCGACCGCCCCTGACCCCTCGGCCACCCGGCCATCCACGGGCACCCGCGCGCCGGGTCGCAGGATCAACAGGTCCCCTACCGCCAGCGCCGCGACCGCCACCTCGTCGGTGCCGCCATCCGGGCGCAGCCGCAGCGCGGTGTCCGGCCGCAACTGCATCAGCGCCTTGACCGCCCGCCGCGCCCGCCCCATGGCGCGGTGCTCCAGCGTGCCCGACAGCGAGAACAGCGCTAGCAGCACCGCCCCCTCCAGCGCCGCCCCGACCGAGGCCGCCGCCACCGCCGCCAGCACCATCAAAAGGTCGATGTCGAGCCGCCCCTTGCCGATCAGCTCCCTTCCCGCCACCAGCGCCGCCGGAACCCCGCCCGCCGCAAAGGCCAGTGCCAGCCCCGCCGCAGCCACCCCATGCGGCAACGCGGTCCAGAACCGGTCCACCAGTGCCACCGCCAGCCCCAGAATGGTCAGCCCGGTCAGCATGATATCGGGGTCATGGGAATGCGCCGCCACAGGCCCGTGGTCGTGCCCTCCCCGGCCGTGCGGGTGCACATGCTCCTGCGTCAGGTCGTGATCTGCCATTCGCGCCTCCGCTTTCGCCGCAAGCTTCGCCCAACCGCACGACGACAGCAAGCACAACCCCCCTTGGCAAGCGCCGCGGCCCCGGTCACCTTGTCGCAGCACAAGCGGAGGGCACCATGGACCTGCACCTGAAGGACAAAGTCATCGTCGTCACCGGCGGCGGTGCCGGCATCGGTGCCGCGATCAGCGAGGTCCTCGCGACCGAGGGCGCCATCCCCGTCATCATCGCCCGCCGCGCCCCCGACCCGGCCTTTCTTGCCACGCTCACAGCACTCAGCCCGAAATCCGGCTGGGTCCAGGCCGATCTTTCGCGCGACGAGGATTGCGCCCGTGCGGTCGTCGAGACCCGCGCACGCTGGGGCCGCATCTACGGTCTGGTGAACAATGCCGGTCGCAACGATGGCGTCGGGCTGGACGCCGGGCCAGCGGCGTTCCGCACCTCGCTCGACCAGAACCTGCTGCACTATTACACCCTGCTGCATCTCTTGCAGGATGACATCAAGGCCGCCAGCGGCGCCGTGGTGAACATCTCCTCCAAGACCGCCGTCACCGGGCAAGGCCAGACCTCTGCCTATGTCGCGGCCAAGGCGGCGCAGCTTGGCCTGACCCGCGAATGGGCCGCCGCCCTTGCGCCCTGGGGCGTGCGCGTCAATGCCGTGATCCCGGCCGAGGTGATGACGCCGATGTATGCCACTTGGCTGCAAACCTTCCCTGACCCCAAGGCCCAGCTTGCCACCATCACCGCCCGCATTCCCCTTGGCCACCGCATGACGCTGGCCAATGAAATCGCCGCCGCCGTGGTCTTTGCCCTTTCGCCCCGCTCGGCCCATACCACCGGCCAGTGGCTCTATGTCGATGGCGGCTATACCCATCTCGACCGGTCGCTCGGCAGTTGACCGGACCGGACCGGACCCCCATTTTCGCAAAGGGTGCGGGAACCACCCGTGACAGGGGGACATATGGCGGTCACACGAATGGACAACGTCGGGATCGTCGTCGATGACATCGACACGACGGTTGATTTCTTTCAAGACCTCGGGCTCGAGCTTGCGGGGCGGGCCACCATCGCAGGCGAATGGGCCGGACGCGTCACCGGTCTGGGCGATCAGCACGTCGAGATTGCGATGATGCGCACGCCGGACGGCCACAGCCGGCTCGAGATTTCCCGCTTCCTCAACCCGCCCGTCATTGCAGATCACCGCAACGCCCCGGTGAACGCGCTGGGCTATCTGCGGATCATGTTCACCGTGGACGACGTTGACGCGACGGTTGCAAGACTTGCCAAACGCGGGGCGCAGATGGTGGGCGAGGTGGTCGTGTATCAAGACATATGCCGGCTCTGCTCCATCCGCGGGCCAGGTGGGCTCCTCATCGGACTGGCCCAGGAACCCGGCTGAGCCTGCGCCGAAAAGTGGGGCAGGCAAGACCGATCCGGCGCCCCAAACCGGAAAGCCCGGGTTTCCCTGACCGGGGAAATTCCACCTTTGCCACGCGACCCATTGCCCCTTCCATAAACACTGACGCCCCCCACCTCAGCCAATTCCTTTCGATCCGGTTAACGCAAATCAGTAACTCATTGATAGAAAACATACTTCCAAAGTGTCCAAATGCGGACACCTCCGATCCGCCGTCCTGTCCGGGTGCCAAAGCGGTCGGCGGGGGCTCGATACCCCCGACGACCACCCCCTTTCTGAAAGATTTCCCCTTGACCCTGCCCGCCCGCCTGTCAAAACCGCCGCCATGGCCCGCCCCATCCTGTCCATCGACCTCGACGCCATCGCCACCAACTGGCGCGCGCTTGACCGTGCCTCGGCCTCGGGCGTGCAGACCGCCGGGGTGATCAAGGCCGACGCCTACGGCCTTGGCCTCGGCCCCGTCGCGCAATGCCTCGCCAGCGCCGGTGCCCGCCGCTTCTTTGTCGCCACCGCCGAAGAAGGCACCGACGCCCGCGCCGCCCTTGGCCCCGGCCCGCAGATCAACGTCTTTTCCGGCCACACCGAGGGCGACGCCGCCCTGATCCGCGACGCCGACCTGACGCCGATGCTGAACTCGATCGAGCAGATCACCCGCCACTTCGAGGCCTTGCCCAACGCCGCCTTCGGCATCCAGCTTGATACCGGCATGAACCGGCTTGGCCTGGAAGAGGCGGAATGGGAATCCGTGGCCCCCTATGTGCTCGAGGCCGGCCCTGAACTCCTGCTCTCGCATCTCGCCTGCGCCGACGACCCCGACCATGGCCTGAACGAGGTGCAACTGGCCAACTTTCACGCCATGACCGATGGCACCGGCCTGCCACGCTCGCTGGCCGCCACCGGCGGCATCCTTCTTGGCCCCGCCTATCATTTCGACCTGACCCGCCCCGGCATCGGCCTTTATGGCGGCAGGCCCTATGAGGGTGCCGCCCCCGTCGTCTCGCTGAGCCTCCCCGTCATCCAGACCCGCCTTGTCGCGCCGGGCGAACCCGTGGGCTATGCCTGCACCTGGGTCGCCGAAAAACCCTCGCTGATCGCCACCGTTCAAGGCGGCTATGCCGACGGCTTTCTCCGCACCCTGTCCAACACCGCCCTCCTGTGGGCGGGCGAGGACCCCTGCCCCGTCGTCGGCCGGGTGTCGATGGACATGATCACCGTCGACGTCAGCCACCTCGCCACCGTGCCCGAAAGCCTCTCGCTGCTCGGCCCGATGCAAAGCATCGACCAGCTCGCCGACACCGCCCAGACCATCTCTTACGAGCTGCTCACCCGCCTCGGCCCCCGCCTCAAGCGCCGCTATCTGGAGAGCCGCCGGTGATCCTGGCCCGCTTTCTCGCCGCCCTCGGCCGCCCCGTGCTGGCCGCCCTTGCCGCCGTGGGCCGCGTCGCCTTCTTCGCCGCCCAGACCCTGCGCCACCTCGTCACCCCGCCCTTTTACCTGCGAGAGTTCGGCGCGTCGCTCTTGCAAATCGGCTGGTTCTCGTTGCCTGTCGTCGGCATGACCGCCCTTTTCACCGGCGGTGCTTTGGCCCTGCAGATCTTCTCCGGCGGCTCGCGCTTCAATGCCGAGGCCGTGGTGCCCCAGATCGTCGCCATCGGCATGGCGCGCGAACTTGGTCCCGTTTTGGGCGGCCTGATGGTCGCGGCGAGGGTCGCCTCCTCCATCGCCGCTGAGATCGGCACGATGAAAGTGACCGAGCAGGTCGATGCCCTCGTCACCCTCTCCACTCACCCGATGAAATACCTCACCGTCCCCCGTGTGCTGGCCGCGACGCTCGCGGTCCCGGTCCTCGTGGGCGTCGGCGACAGCATCGGCATCGCCGGCGGCTGGCTTGTCGGCATCTCGCGCCTGCATTTCAACTCTGCCACTTACCTCAAGAACACCACCGACTTTCTGGAGTTCTGGGATGTCGGCTCCGGTCTGGTGAAGGGCGCGGTGTTCGGCTTCATCGTCGCCCTGATGGGCTGCTATTTCGGCATGAACTCCGGTCGCGGCGCCCAAGGCGTCGGCGCCGCCACCAAATCCGCCGTCGTCGCTGCTTCGGTGCTGATCCTGGCTGCCAACTACGTCCTCACCGGCCTTTTCTTCACATCATGATCACCCTGACCGACGTTCACAAAGCCTTCGGCCCCAACGGCGTGTTGCAAGGCGTCAACCTGACCATCCCCAAAGGGCAAAGCATGGTCATCATTGGCGGCTCCGGCACCGGCAAGTCGGTGCTGCTCAAGTGTATCCTCGGCCTTGTCACCCCCGATCAGGGCACCATCGCCCTCGAAGGCACTGATGTGACCAAGACCGAGCGTGACACCTTCCTCGCCCGCTTTGGCATGCTCTTCCAAGGCGGCGCCCTCTTTGATTCGATGCGGGTCTGGGAAAACGTCGCCTTCCGCCTGCTGCACGGCGCCAAGGCGCTGCCAAAGCCGCAGGCCCGTGACATCGCCATCGAAAAACTGCGCCGCGTCGGCCTGACCCCCGACAAAGCCGACCTCTTTCCCGCCGAACTCAGCGGCGGCATGCAAAAACGCGTCGGCCTCGCCCGCGCCATCGCCGCCGAGCCCGAGATCATCTTCTTTGACGAACCCACCACCGGCCTTGACCCGATCATGGCGGGCGTCATCAACACCCTGATCCGCGAGATCGTCACCGAGATGGGGGTGACCGCGATGACCATCACACACGACATGTCCTCGGTCCGCGCCATCGCCGACCGCGTCGCCATGCTGCACGACGGCCTGATCCGCTGGACGGGCCCCGTTGCTGAAATGGACGCGGCCACCGACCCCTACCTGCAACAGTTCATCCATGGCCGCGCCGATGGGCCGATTGAATCCGTGCGGTAGGGCCGCGGGCGTCAGGTCCACTTGGCGCTCGACCTGTCCGAACAGGGCCAATTCCCGCTACCGATTCGATGTTTATGGTTAACGCAAGGTCGGGACCGAAAACCTCGCATCCTGTGTAGAGGCGATGTAGGCACAATGTAGGTGGTTTGTAGGTCGTTCATCTTCCGTTAATCAGGCCAATTAACAATGCGAACTCAAAGGCTTGCCGTCAACCCTACCCTTGGCGATGGTTCCGAACCTACCGACGCCAGCAACGCCTCGCTGCCAATCCTTGGCAAAGACAATCGCAATCGTCGGTGGACCTCCCAACGCCAAATCCAGCCGCCACGGGCATCCGCCCGTCAGGCTTGAAGCGCCCTCCCATTCAGGGCACAAGGCGGCATGGCCAAATCCCCTTCTTTCACCTGTACCGCCTGTGGCGCCGCCCACAACAAATGGATCGGCCGCTGCGAGGCTTGCGGAGCCTGGAACACCATTGTCGAAGTGGCGCCCTTGTCCGCCGGCCCCAAGGCCCTCGGCGGCAAAGGCAAATCCATTCCCCTGACCGATCTTGCGACCCAAGGCGCCTCGCCTCCTCGCGCCGCTTCCGGCATCAACGAGCTGGACCGGGTTCTGGGCGGTGGTCTGGTCCCGGCCTCCGCCATCCTCGTCGGCGGCGATCCTGGCATCGGCAAATCGACCCTTCTGTTGCAAGCCACCGCAGCTTTTGCCCGCAAGGGACTGTCCTGCATGTACATTTCTGGCGAAGAGGCCGTAGCCCAGGTCCAGATGCGGGCCGCCCGGCTGGGCCTGACCGACGCCAAGGTGTCCCTTGGGGCCGAGACCAATCTGCGCGATATCCTGACCACGCTCGACACCCATCGCCCCGGTCTGGTGGTGATCGACTCGATCCAGACCATGTGGCTGGACACCGTCGATAGTGCCCCCGGTTCAGTCTCTCAGGTCCGCGCTGCCAGCCATGAGCTGGTCACTTTTGCCAAGAAGCGCGGCGTCTCGGTGGTTCTGGTCGGCCATGTCACCAAGGAAGGCCAGATCGCCGGACCCCGCGTGGTCGAGCATATGGTCGATACCGTCCTGTATTTCGAAGGTGAACGCGGCCACCAGTTCCGCATCCTGCGCGCGGTCAAGAACCGCTTTGGTCCGGCAGATGAGATCGGTGTGTTCGAGATGACCGGCGATGGTCTGGCCGAAGTTACCAACCCCTCCGCCCTGTTCCTGTCCGACCGCGAAAAGGCCACCCCCGGCTCTGCTGTGTTTGCCGGGATCGAGGGCACAAGGCCCGTGCTGACCGAAATTCAGGCCCTCGTAGTCGCCTCCACTCTCGGCACCCCGCGCCGCACCGTGGTCGGCATCGACGGCGGACGTCTGTCCACCATCCTCGCCGTTCTGGAATCCCGCTGCGGCATCTCATTTGCCGGTCTGGATGTGTTCCTGAACGTTGCGGGCGGCATGCGGGTTAACGAACCTGCCGCCGATCTTGCCGTTGCAGGAGCGATCCTTTCGGCCCGCGAGGATGTGGCAATTCCGCCAGATATGGTGCTTTTTGGCGAAATCTCCCTCTCCGGCGCCCTGCGTCCGGTGGGTCAGACCGAAAACAGGTTGAAAGAGGCGTCGAAACTTGGTTTCACACAGGCAATTGCGCCAGCAAGGTCCAAACTTGGGCAGGGCACCGAGATCATGGTGCGGCAGATGCCCGATCTGACGACCTTTGTCGGCGACATGTTCGGCGCGGGCTGAAATGGGCCCAGATCACTAGGCCCAAAGGAGCGTATGATGGACGGATTTACCCTGATCGACGGCGTCGCGGCGGGCGTCATCTTGCTTTCGGCCATTCTGGCCTATTCACGCGGACTGGTGCGCGAGGTGATGGCGATTGCCGGTTGGGTCGGCGCCGCCGTCCTCGCCTTCATCCTGGCCCCGACCGTACAACCCCTGGTCAAGGAAATTCCGGTCCTTAACAAGTTCCTCGCCGACAATTGCGAGCTTTCCATCGTCGCAGCTTTCGCCGGGGTCTTTGCCATCGGCCTGATCCTCGCCTCGCTGTTCACTCCGCTGTTCTCTTCGGTCATTCAACGCTCGGCACTGGGCGGGATCGATCAGGGCCTGGGCTTTCTGTTCGGTGTGGCGCGCGGCGTGCTGCTCGTCGCCGTCGCCTTTTTTGTCTACGACAAGGCCAGCCTTACCAATTCGGTCGAGATGATCGACAAGTCTCGTTCGGCCAAGGTCTACGCTTCGTTCCAGGACAAGATCACCGCTTCAATCCCCGACAATGTGCCCAAATGGATTGCCGGCCGCTACGATGATCTGACCAAATCTTGTCCAGCACCCGGCAAGACCGGCACTGCGGCCCCCGCGACCGTGGCACCAGCGACTGTGGCACCAGCGACTGTGGCACCTGCAACGGTGGCACCTGCAACCGTGGCGCCTGCAGCTCCCGCGGCCCCCGACGCCAAGGTTCCGCTCACAGGCAACTGACCATTGCCGCATTGCAGCACTCTTTGCGTGACAGTGCCCGAGCAAAGTCCTAAACCACGGCCATGCCCTTCCCCGGATTCGGAGGCCAGATGCGCCCCTTCCTTGCCCATCCCTTTGACGACGACAAGCTCAAGGAAGAATGCGGCGTCTTCGGCGTGATCGGCGTGGCGGATGCGGCCAATTTCGTGGCACTTGGGCTGCACGCTCTGCAACACCGCGGCCAAGAAGCCGGTGGCATCGTCGCCTATCACCCGACCGAAGGCTTCAACTCTGCCCGCCGCTTTGGCTATGTCCGCGACAATTTCACCAAACCCGATGTGATGGAAACCCTGCCCGGTTCGCTCAGCATCGGTCACGTCCGCTATTCAACCCAAGGCTCCAAGGGCGCGACCGCCATCCGCGACGTGCAGCCGTTCTTTGGCGAGTTCTCGATGGGCGGCGCCGCCATCGCGCATAACGGCAACCTGACCAATGCCACTGCTCTAAGGCGCGAGTTGATCGAGCGGGGGTCGATCTTCCAATCGTCCTCGGACAGTGAATGCATCATCCACCTGATGGCCCGTTCGATCCAGAAGACCATCGCCGAACGGATGAAGGACGCACTGCGCCGGGTCGAAGGCGCCTTCTCGGTCGTTGCCATGACCCGCACCAAGCTGATCGGCGTGCGCGACCCCTTGGGCGTGCGCCCGCTGGTCCTTGGCCGCATCGGCGACAGCGCCTGGGCACTCAGTTCGGAAACCTGTGCGCTCGACATCATCGGTGCTGAGTTCGTCCGTGAGATCGAGCCCGGCGAGATGGTGATCGTCGAGGATGGCAAGATCACCACTTCGCGGCCCTTTGCTCCAGCCAAATCGCGGTTCTGCATTTTCGAGCACGTCTATTTCAGCCGCCCCGACAGCATCCTTGGAGGTCGTTCGGTCTATGAGACCCGTCGCCAGATCGGGGTGGAATTGGCCATTGAGGCTCCGGTCGATGCTGATCTTGTCTGCCCTGTGCCTGACAGCGGCACCCCCGCCGCCATCGGATACAGCCAGCAGTCCGGCATTCCCTACGCCATGGGCATCATCCGCAACCAGTATATGGGCCGCACTTTCATTGAGCCGACTGAGCAGATCCGCAACATGGGCGTGCGGTTGAAGCTCAACGTCAACCGCGCCCTGATCAAGGGCAAGCGGGTGATCCTGGTCGACGACTCGGTCGTGCGCGGCACCACCTCCCGCAAGATCAAGGACATGATCCTTGAAGCGGGCGCGGCCGAAGTCCACTTCCGCATCGCCTCCCCCCCCACCGCGTGGCCCTGTTTTTATGGCGTCGACACGCCCGAACGTTCCAAGTTGTTGGCTGCCTCCATGTCAGAGGAAGAGATGCGGCAATGGATCGGTGTCGACAGTTTGAAATTCATCTCGCTTGACGGTCTCTACCGCGCTGCGGGCGAAGCCGCCGGTCGCGACGCCCATAACCCGCGATATTGCGACGCCTGTTTTTCCGGCGACTATCCCGTTGCCCCGTCCGACAAGATCGAGGAAGGCTTTCAGATGAAAGCCGCCGAATGAGTGCCGAGGTTGACGCTTACCTTGCCGACATTCCCGACCCGGCCCACCGCGCCGCCCTGCAGGCCCTCCGCACCACGCTGAAACGCCTGTTGCCCGACCATGTCGAGGTCATCAGCTACGTCATTCCCGGCTTCCGCCAACCGGGGCCCAACGGCAAGATGGTGGCAGGTTATGCAGCTTTTACCCGGAACTGCGGCTATTATCCCCATTCAGGCGCGATTATTCCGCAATTCGCGGCCGACCTCGCGGGTTTCAAAACCACCAAAGGCGCCATCCAATTTACCCCTGACCACCCGCTGCCCGACACTCTTGTTGCCCGTCTCGTTGCGGCCCGGCAAGCCGAGATTGCTACGCGCGGTCGCTGACCCTGGCGCAAACCGCCCCCTTGCCATTTGGCCTTTGCCCAAATACTCCCGCCGCAGGCTCCAACCTCGCAACCCAAGCGGACCTCGCCCATGACCAACCTCGCCCTGATTACCGGAGCATCGCGCGGGCTTGGCGCGGCCATGGCCGAATACTTGGCCTTGCGCGGCTGGCATGTGGTTGCCGTCGCCCGCACTACGGGCGGTCTGGAAGAGTTGGATGACCGTGTCAGATCCCACAAGCTGCCCGGCGCGGGCGAATTGACGCTGGCGCCTATGGATGTGACCAATGATGATGCAATGCGGCATCTGTGCCTCAGCATCCATCAGCGTTGGGGCGGCCTTAACCTTTGGGTCCATACGGCCATCCACGCGGCTCCTTTGACCCCTGCCACCTCGCTTGATGTCAAGGATTGGGACAAGAGCATCGCCATAAACATCCGTGCGACTGGGCAACTGATCCCGATGGTGGAACCTCTGCTGCGCGCCGCCAAGGGCACGGCGCTGTTTCTGGACGATCCCCGCGCCGGACAGAAATTCTTTGGCGCTTACGGGGCCTGCAAAGCCGCGCAGATGGCGCTCGCCCGCTCGTGGGCGGCCGAGAGCGCCCGTATCGGCCCGCGCGTGCTGATCGCCACTCCGGCCCCCATGCCAACCGCCACCCGTGCGAGGTTCTTCCCGGGTGAAGATCGCAGCCTTCTGGCCAGTCCCAGGGATGAAGCCGAAAGGCTTTTGGACCTGATCTGAGCTGCGTCCCACGGCTGTCCACATGTGGACGTTTAGGTGAATCATTTAAAATCAATGTCTTGCAATTACACATTCATATAATGGAAAGCTTTGGCTGGCCGTACACAATTTCGCAGCGCGAAAAGCGGCTGGGCCCTTAAGGACCAAGTATCGTCGGATTGCGGGAGCTAGAGCATGTCCGCGTTTAGCTGAATCCGGAAGTGGATTCCCTTTTGGATTTGTTTGTGATTCACTTTGCTTGCCGGATGGGGAGGCGGCAGGCATGCGACCACTTTCCATGGATTTGCGGGTGCGGGTAGCAACGGCGCTTGCTGAGGGCGAGACGGTGCGCGGGGCGGCGAAGCGGTTCGGGGTATCGGTGGCCTCGGCGGTGCGCTTCGGGCAGCGGCAGCGCTCCGGTCGTGGGCAGGTTCCCGGCAAGATCGGCGGGCATCGCCGTCCGAAACTGGCGGGAGAGGCCGGGGAATGGCTGATGGCACGGCTTGCCGAGAAGCCTGACCTGACGATGCGGGCGCTGACGGCGGAACTGGCGGAGCGCGGCGTGCATGTCGCGCATGACACGGTGTGGCGGTTCGTGAAGCGCGCCGGCATGAGCGTCAAAAAAAACGCTGATGGCGGCCGAACAGATGCGTCCGAAAGTGGCGCGGTTCCGGGCGCGCTGGCAAGCCCATCAACACCGGCTTGATCCCAAGCGACTGATCTTCATAGATGAAACCTGGATCAAGACCAACATGACCCGGACCTGTGGCTGGGCGGCGCGGGGCAGAAGACTGGTCGCCCATGTCCCGCATGGCCACTGGAAAACCCTGACCTTCCTGGCCGGGTTGCGCCACGACCGGATCGTGGCACCCTTCGTGCTCGACGGGGCGATCAACGGCGATGCCTTCACGGCCTGGGTCGAACAATGTCTCGCCCCGACCCTGGCCCCGGGCGACATCGTCATCGCCGACAATCTCGGCAGCCACAAAGGCCTGCCAGCCCGCCAGCTCATCCGCAACGCTGGCGCGCACTTGCTGTTCCTGCCGCCCTACAGTCCCGACCTGAATCCCATCGAGATGGTCTTTGCCAAGCTCAAGATCCTGTTCCGCAAAGCCGACGAGCGCACCATCGAAGCCGCGTGGCGAAGAGTGGGAGCCCTGATAGATACCTTCAGCCCGGACGAGTGTCAGAATTACCTTCGCCACGCAGGTTACGCTTCAATCTAGATCAGACAGACTCTAGGGGAGGGGCAGGCGGCGCGCAAGGGGAAAATTGGGGGCAGGACGAGCAATATCGCCCAACCTACACCAGTTCGACCAGCAGGTCCTTGGCGTCGATCTGGCTGCCCGGATGGACGTGCAGCGCTTTGACCACGGCGGCGCGGTCGGCGTGGATGCCGGTTTCCATCTTCATCGCCTCGAAGGTCAGCAGAAGATCGCCCGCATTGACCTTTTGTCCCGCCACAACTGCAACCGACGCGATGGAGCCGGGCATCGGGGCGCCGATGTGGGCGGAGTTGCCCTCTTGCGCCTTGGGCTTGGCCGCGGTCTTGGCCTTTATCGCGCGGTTGGGCACGCGGATCACGCGGGGCTGGCCGTTGAGTTCGAAGAACACCTTGACCTCGCCGTCATCGGTGGTCTCGCCCAAGGCTTGCAGGCGAATCTCGATGTTCTGGCCGAGCCCGAGTTCGACCGTGACCTCTTCGCCCTGGTCCATGCCGTAGAAAAACACCTTGGTCGGCAGAGCGCGGACCGGGCCATAGGTGGCGTGGCGCAGCATGTAGTCGGTGAAAACCTTGGGATACATCAGGTAGCCGTTCAGGTCCTCGTCATCAACGGCGATGCCGCCAAGGTCCTTGGACACTTTGGCGCGGGCGGCCTCCAGATCGACGGAGGCCATGCCTTCGCCGGGGCGGGTGGTCAGCGGCTTTTCGCCCTTGAGCACCTTTTTCTGGATACCAGCGGGCCAGCCGCCATGAGGTTGGCCGATATTGCCCTTGAGCATGTCGACGACCGATTCAGGGAACACTACCTCGATAGCCGGGTCTTCGACCTGTTTGCGGCTCAGGCCCTGGGCCACCATCATCAGCGCCATGTCGCCGACGACCTTGGAGGATGGCGTGACCTTGACGATGTCGCCGAACATCTGGTTGGCGTCAGCATAGGCCTGCGCCACCTCGTGCCAGCGTTCCTCAAGCCCAAGGGAGCGCGCCTGCGCCTTGAGGTTGGTGAACTGGCCGCCGGGCATTTCGTGCAGGTAAACCTCGGACGCGGGGGCAGGCAGACCGGATTCGAAGGCGGCATACTGGCCGCGCACCCCCTCCCAATAGTTGGAGATCTGGCGGATGGCGGCGATATCGAGGCCGGTGTCGCGTTCGGTATGGCGCAGCGCCTCGACGATGGAGCCAAGGCAGGGCTGCGAAGTGCCGCCTGAGAAGGCGTCCATCGCGGCATCGACGGCATCGACCCCGGCATCGGAGGCGGCAAGACTGGTGGCGGCGGCGGCACCCGAGGTGTCGTGGGTGTGAAAATGGATGGGCAGGCCAAGCTCCTGCTTCAAGGTCTTGACCAGCAGGCGGGCGGCGGCGGGCTTCATCAGGCCGGCCATGTCCTTGAGGCCCAGAATATGCGCTCCGGCGGCCTTAAGCTCCTGACCGCGAGCGACGTAGTATTTCAGGTCATACTTGGCGCGGGCGGGGTCAAGAAGATCGCCGGTATAGCAAACGGTGCCCTCGCAGAGCTTGTTCGCCTCCAGCACGGCATCCATGGCGACGCGCATGTTCTCGACCCAGTTGAGGCTGTCGAATACCCGAAACAGGTCTACCCCGGTTTTGGCCGCCTGAGCGACGAAACTCTGCACCACATTGTCGGGGTAGTTGGTATAGCCCACGCCGTTGGAGGCGCGCAGCAGCATCTGGGTCATCAGGTTCGGCATGGCGGCGCGCAGGTCGCGCAGGCGCTGCCACGGGCATTCCTGCAAGAAGCGGTAGGCGACGTCGAAGGTGGCGCCGCCCCAGCATTCGACGCTGAAGAGCGGGCCGAGGTTGGCGGCATAGGCGGGGGCGACGCGGATCATGTCGATGGAGCGCATGCGGGTGGCAAGCAGGCTTTGGTGACCATCGCGCATGGTGGTGTCGGTGATCAGCAGTTTCTTCTGCTTCAGCATCCAGTCGGCGACGGCTTGCGGACCCTTTTGCTCCAGGAGGTTGCGGGTGCCCATCGCGGGTTCGTGGGTCGGCTTGGGGGCTTTCGGCTGGCGCGCCTCGGCATGGGGTTTGGGGCGGCCGGCGGTTTCAGGGTGGCCGTTGACGGTGATGTCGGCGATGTAGGTCAGGATCTTGGTGGCGCGGTCGGCGCGCTTCTTGAACTGCATCAGTTCGGGCGTCGTGTCGATGAACTTGGTGGTGTAGGTGTCGTTGAGAAAGGTCGGGTGTTTCAGGAGGTTGATGACGAATTCGATGTTGGTCGACACGCCGCGGATACGGAATTCGCGCAAGGCCCGGTCCATGCGACGGATGGCGGCGTCGGGGGTCTGGGCCCAGGCGGTGACCTTGACCAGCAGACTGTCGTAATAGCGGGTGATGACGCCGCCCGCGTAAGCGGTGCCGCCGTCCAGCCGGATGCCCATGCCGGTGGCCGAGCGGTAGGCGGTCAGGCGGCCATAGTCGGGGATGAAGTTGTTCTGCGGGTCCTCGGTCGTCACCCGGCACTGCAAGGCGTGGCCGTTCAGGCGGATGTCGGATTGACTGGCCACCCCGGTCGCCTCTGCCAGGGTGCGGCCCTCGGCAATCTTGATCTGGGCCTGGACGATGTCGATGCCGGTCACCTGTTCGGTGACGG
>JANXPK010000515.1 GCA_025357355.1 Rhodobacterales bacterium | reverse complement strand
ACGAAGGGGAGGCGCCTGCCTGGGGTGGGCGCAGAAGGCGCCTGCCCGGGGGCAGGCAGGCGCCTCCCCGACAGGCTTTGGCCTATCGGGGAAGAGAAGGCAGACAGAAGATGCAGGTTCAGTCTCCGTCCCTTTGGCTGGGCAGTGATCCCTTGAAGGGACATCGCGCCCTAGACCCGTCGCACCATCGTCAGGGCTGAGGCAAAGCCGAAGACGACGCGCAGGAGGCCGATGTTCTGGCGCGACACTTCTGTGAAGCCCAGCCGTTTGTAGAGCGCGATGGCGCGCAGGTTGGTGTCGATGACGTCAAGGCGGACCTCGGCAAAGCCGCGGGTATGAGCCTCGGCGCAGATCGCCTCGAGCAGGGCAGAGCCGAGACCATGGCTGCGCGCGGTGCTGTCAACGCAAAGGCCATCCAGAAGAAAGCGGTCGTTGTCAACATCGTCGGACAGCAGGCCGAGAAGCGACTTGCG
Source organism: Rhodobacterales bacterium (assembly GCA_025357355.1). Taxonomy (GTDB): domain Bacteria; phylum Pseudomonadota; class Alphaproteobacteria; order Rhodobacterales; family Rhodobacteraceae; genus Stagnihabitans. The sequence continues at coordinate 1,562 of JANXPK010000515.1, read as the reverse complement.
CCAGGCGGCGCCAAGCAGGCCATAGATGGCGGAAAGATCGGCGGATTGACCGGAGGCAAAGCCGCCCGCCGGGGTCTTGAACCCGGCAATGCCAAGCAGAGTGCCCTGAGCGTCGGTGGCGATGATGACCTGATCGGGGCGCATCACGCGGGTGAGAAACTGCAGCGCGCGGGGTTCGGGACCCATGACGGCGCCGAGTTTGCCGCCGAAGGCCTGCCAGTAGAGCCGGGCGGCAGCAGGGCGAAGGGCGTCGGGCAAGCCCATATGCAGCGTGGCGTCGGTCACTTGAGCGCCCCGGCAAGGGCAAGTTGGTGACCGGCGCCGAGGATCCAGCCTTCTTCCCCGGCGGCTGGTGGGGTGTCGAAAAGCGGGGTGAGGGCATGGCTTTGCGACAGGCGCCACAGGGCGAGGGCAAGCAGGCGCACCTGCGCCTCGTCCTTGATGGCGGCGGGGTCGGCGCGGACGGCGGTGGCGAGAAGTGAGGGGTAAACCTCGGCCAGAACCAGCGGGCCGGTGGGCCTGTCGAAGGGCCAGACCCTTGCGCCGGGGCGTTGTGACAGGCGGTGGACAAGCGGCAGGCCCATCAGCGCCTGAGAGCCGACCGAGCCTGTGGTGTAGAGCTTCCAGACCGGCTGCGCGGTTGGGACGAGGATTTCGACATTGCGGCGTTCGGGCAGGGCTTGGTAGACGACGGTCTTGCGCGGGCTGAGATGGGCGAGGGGAAGATGGTCGGGCCGACCCCAGAACGGCGCATCTTCGGCCAGACGGGCGTTGATGGCATCGGCGACGGCAAAGCGGTTGTTGGCGTTGGTGGGGCTGTCGGTGATGTGCTGGTCGAGCCAGCGCCAGACGGCACTGGCCTGGGGTTGTCCGGTCAGGCGGGCGGCAAAGCCGGTGGGATAGCCAAACGGAAAATCAAAGCCCAGAAGGACGCGGCGACCGGCTGCTGCCTCGGCATCAAGAAGGGCGGTGAGGGCGGCTTCGGCCTCAGCCCTGGTGCGATGATAGGTGGTGGTGACCTGGTTTTCGCGGGCAACGCCGATCCAGATGGCATCGGGTGATGGGCGCGCGGGGCTGGGGCTGCCCGCCGCAGACCAGTCGACGATCACAACGGTGTCAAAGACGGGGGCGCGTTGGAGGCCGGTTTCAGCAAGGATGAATTGGGCGATGGTTTCGGTGTCGTTCAGGTCGAGCACAGGGACGGTCAAGGCGGGCAGGGTCGTGTCGGTGGCGACGGCGCGCGTGGTGGGGTCGGTAGGCTGGATCAGGGTGTGACCGGCGTCATGGCGGAAGACCTCGATCTTGGGGTGGTTGTCGCGTTTGTAGCCTTCGACGAGAACGAGATCGACCGGGGCAAGGCGCGTCAGGATCGCGGCAAGGTCAGGCTCGGACCCACGATGTTCGTGCAAGAGGGCAAAGCGGTTGGCGGAGGCGAGGACAACCTCGCGCGCGCCGGCGGCGCGGTGGCGGAAGCTGTCCTTGCCTGGCTGGTCGAGATCGACATCGTGGTGGACATGCTTGACGGTCGAGACCGAGTAGCCCTGCGCGGTGATGTGGGCGAC
>JANXPK010000477.1 GCA_025357355.1 Rhodobacterales bacterium | reverse complement strand
CGAGATCAGGCGGATCAGCCCCATGTCGGTGGAGGTCAGCGCCTGATGCGCCGACAGCACGACGACGCAGACCCGGCTGTCACGGACCGCACCGATGGTGACTTGTTCGCGCATGAGGAAGGTGTCGTTGACGCCGGGGGTGTCGCGCAGGCACAGCTGGTACGGGACCGAGCGCGAATGCAGGTAAAGGTCGGCAGAGCGGGTGATGTCGGCGAACCAGCCCTGTTTGCCGAGGTCGTCCTCCTCGTCCAGGAAGTCATCGCCAAGGCAGATGTAGCGTTCCAGAAGGTTGCGGTCGAAATAGCCGTATTCGTGTTCCTGTCCCAAGAGGAGTTCGAATTTCTTGCCGAGCCGCTTGCGGGATTTCTCGCGCATCGCCTCGATCTGCTGGCGGACCTTTTCCAGTTCGCCCCCGGCATCGGCGCGTTGGGCCAATTCGCCCAAGCGGCCCCCCTTGCTGAGCAGGCGGTCCCATTCATCCTCTTTCATCAGTTGGAACCGGGCCCCGACCTCACGCCGCTGCGGGCCAGGGATCAGGTGGAGCGAGGTGACGACCGAGGTCCAGGGGTTGACGTCGGCAGGCAAAAGGTCGGACCAGCCGGCGAGGGCGTTGACGAGGGTGGTCTTGCCCGACTTGACCTGGCCCAGGATGGTGATGGCGGGTTCAAAAGCGGCAAGGTCCTGTTGCAGCCGGGCCAGCGACTGCGCCGCCGCCTCGCCCGCCACCCTGGTCAGTGACTTGAGGGCGGCGTCAAGGCGTTTGGACTGTTCGGCAAACTCGGCAAGGGGTTCAAGACCGAGGTTCAGGAAGGGTTGGGGTGCCATGGTGTCCGCATCGTCGGGCCGCAAGACTTGGGGCAGATGGGTCATGATGGGCGTCTCCGGCAGGGGGGGCGGGGCGGCAGGATGGGTGTCATAGGGCGACCCTTTCGGACAGTTCCTTTTTCAGCTGCAACAGGACGGTCAGCGAATCTTCCGCTGCCGTTTCACCGCGTTCGAGCCGCAGAAGCATCAGCATCTGTTCGCCGTCGGCCACATCTTCGCGGATCGCGGCAAGGGCGGGCGAGGGGTCGTCGGATTGCGACAGAAGCTGCACCAGATCTTCGGCGGTCTGCGAGCAGCGTTCGAGGATACGGTCGGTGACAGCGCCACTTGCGGCCTCTGGTATGGCCATCAGTTCGCCGGCGCAGCCGCGCAGGACATTTAGAGCGGAGGTGATCACGTCGTCGGCGTCGGCGTCAGCTTTGCGGCCGGGTGCGGGAAGGGGAGTTACAATAGCGGCGGGGAGTTCAGCGGGCTGTGGCCGTGAGGCAGGCGGCTCTGGCAGGGACACCTTGTAGCGTTCCAGCAGCATGAAGGCATGATCAAGGTCGGCCGTGCGTGCCTGATCGACCTGCTGGCGGATGCCATCGAAAAACGCCTTGCCGCCGCTGGAGCGCCACAGCGCGTCGTTGTGCTCGGCCCCGCGGGCGGCGGCGGCTTGCAAGGTGGCTATCGGGAAAAGGCTGAGGAATTCGTCGGCGACGACGGGCTGAAGTGCCGCGATGCGGCTGGCCAGTTCGCCTTTCATGTAAAGCCGGTCGGCGCGGGTCAGGGCAAGAAAGCTGTGATCCTTCAGATGCTCTGGCGCTTGCGACCACAGGGCGCGTTCGCGGGCGTCGAACTGCTGGGTGCACCAGATGACGATGTCGGACCGTCCAGCCATCCAGTCCAGAAGGCTGGCTTGGGCCGATGCGGCGGGCGACAGGGCAATCTCGGTGAAGCTCCAGTCCTTGAGGGCGGGGTCGGGCAGTTGCAAAGCGACGCGAAGGGCGGCTGCGGGGATGCGTTTGGGATCGAGCAGGCCTTCGCCCATGGCGATGGTGCCGTCGGCCAGGGTGATCTGCGAGCGCGCGGCGTCGCCGTGGCTGACCTCGACAGCGGCAATACCAGCAAGATCGGGCATCAGGTAGGCACCCAAGAGCATGTTGATCAGGCTGGTCTTGCCGGCGCTGCCCAGACCGATCACGGCGATGCGGGTCGGCTGGTGCAACTGGGTCATCAGCCGCTGGCCCAGCTTTCGGCCTTCCGGGGGCAAGGCCCCGCCTTCGAGCGCGTGGTGAAGACGGATCATAACCTGGTCCATTGCGGCCATGGCGTTCAACCTTCGCTTTCCGAGGAATAGGTGCGCAAGACCCGGCCACCCTTGCGCCTGACCTGGACCTGGATTGTGGTGCGTTTCAGGGCGGCGGGGCGGCGGGGGATCACCACGGGTCGGGCTTGTGGCGTCTGGACGGTCTGCGCGCTGACCTTGAGCACACACAGCGACACGTTGTCCTGATGCGGGTCGTCGCGGTCGCTGAGGTCTTGCAGCAGGCTGGCGGCGATGTCGGCACTGGGCCGGTCGCGGTTGTCATGGACCAGCGCGGCGATGCGGGCTTCGTCCAGAAACAACAGACCGTCGCTGGCGGCGATGACGATATCGCCGTCCAGCAGGTCAAGCGGACGGTCGCGGCAGTCGATCTCCGGCACGGTTTCGCCCAAAAGAACCGAGGTCAGGCAGTGGCGGTCGGGGTCCTGATCGGCCGCGGTCTGCGAGATCAGCCCGCGGCGCACCATGCGGTCCAGCCGGTGAGCCTGCGAATGTTCCTGATTGAGCCGCGAAAGCCGGTTGCCGCGCAAAAGGTACAGGGGCGAGTCGCCGACCGAGATCCAGTACAGCCGGTTGGCCACGATCAGGGGTGCCACCAGCGTTGCCCCCATGCCGCGCCGGTCCGGCCGCTCGGTGGTATAGCGGGTCAGTTGCCGGTTGGCGCGTTCCATCGCGTAGCGCAGGATCGCGCCGATATTGCCTTCCAGATAGGTCGGGTCGTCAAGGTAAAGCTGAAGCTCGTCAAACACCTCTTGCACGACGATTGCGCTTGCAACATCGCCCGCCGCGTGACCGCCCATGCCATCGGCCAGCACCAGATAGCCGAGCCTTGCACCGGTCGGAAAATGCAGCGCCATCGCATCTTCCTGCACGTCGCGACGCCCGATGGCCGCCAGAACCGCTGCGTCGTAAAGGTATGCGAGTTGATCCAGCATGATCCGGCCTCAGGCCTTTCTTGCCCAGGAGAAATCGTCACCGCACAGGGTGACCAGACGCAACGTCGTTTCGCCCACGCGGATCTGGTCGCCAGAGCGGACCTGTTCGGTGCTGAGGAGCGGCTTGTTGTTCAGCCGCACGATGTTGGAGCGGCCGCTTTGCCCGATAAAGAAGGCGTTCTGTTCAGGGTCGTAGGCGACCGAGAGATGGTTCTCGCGCGAGATACTGTTGTCACCGAAATTGAGCGACACGGTCTGATCCTCGCCGCGCCCAATCCGGGCAACCCCGTCATGCAGGGCAAAGGCGGCCCCGACGCCCGGGCCCGCGACCACCACGAGCCAGGCCACCGGGAAGGCGTCGTTGGCCTGACTTTCGGCTTTTTCGAACGGATTGCTCAGACCCTCGGGGTTGAAGCCCAAGAGCCGGGTCTTGACGCGGCCCGAACGGCTGGAGCCACGGCCAGCGGCGGGTGGCGGCACCTGAAGCCCGGCATCAGTGATGATTTCATTGGGCTGCACGGGCTGGACGCTGACATAGGGCATTTCATTGAGGGTGCGCTGATTGGCGGGCTCTGCGAGAGAAAATGCAGGCTGCTCGGCCAATTCTGGCGCATCGGCTGGGGTCATGGCCTGATCATCGGCGAGCATCGCCAGCCTAAGGCGGCGTTCCTCGACCGGTTCGCGCGGCGCAAGGTCGGGCGCAGGTCTGGCCTTGGTGTCGGGGCGGGCAAGGTCCGGGGTTCTGGGCCTGTCGAAGGGGGACGCGGGCTTGGCCGCGCGCATCGCGCCGGCGTCAAGGTAATAGGTGCCTTGCGTGCTCGTAGACACCGGGCTGCGGGGCGCAGCACTGGCGACGGGGGCCTCTGCCCCATCGACCATGCCGGATTGGGCCGTGGTGCGCGCTGCGGGGGCGGTCTGGGGATCCACCGCATTGACCCAGGCATCCAGCTCGTCATCAAAAAGCAGCGCATCGCTGGCCCCGGCATCGTCACCTGCAAAGATGTTCGCTTCGGGGCCCGCCAGAGTGTGATCGGGCTTGGTGACCTCGTCAAAACGGCCATCAAGGCCTCCGGACGGCAAAGGCGCGCCCTGTGGTTTGGCGCTGCGCTTTTCAGAAATGATGTTGCGAATGAAGTTCATTTTTGGGGTCTCCGTGGAAGCGGGCGTTAGGTGGTGCAGGTTTCAGGGCTGCGCGACAGGCAGCGCGACAAGAGGCTGGCGATGAAGGATTTGCGGGCACGGGAGGGTTTTCTGACAATGGGTTCCAATTCAAGCTGTTGATCGACTTGGATATTGTCATTGATCGTGAACGGGGGTTCGGGCATTGGCTCGTCGGCCACGGCGGGCCGAACGATCGCTTCCTGTTGCTGGGCCCAACTGGCAAGATCGTTGATCGGGTTGCCGATGATGTCGACCCAGACCTTGGGTTTGGGCGTACCCTGACGGGATTTTGGCCGCGAGGCCTTGCGCTGGGGTGCCATGGCGGGCGCTGCAATAGTCTTGTTGACGTCCTGAACCAGTTGCGAAATCGCGGCGTCAAGGCCGCGATTGATCACGGCAACTTTGGACAGGGCAGGCCGCGCTTGCGGCATGTCGTCAAGCGCCTGCAACCACTGGTCGGCGCTTTGCGGGCGACGGTCGCGCGCAAGGTCAAGCGCGCGGTCGATAGTGACCAGCATATGATACCCACAAGACCAATCACCCTGCGCCAAGGGCACATAGGGGTCGGCTGCGCCCGAATTTACAGCCGCACGGCGCGACTGGCCGTCCAGCGGCGGCTCGCCGGTGATCAGGTGATGAAAGGTGGCGCCGAGCGAATAGAGATCGGAGGAGAAATCCTGCACTTCGCCCGCGCCGTAGAATTCGGGGGGCGAATAGCCATCCTTCACCGCCGTGACCGCCCCTTGCGCCACCGCCTGGCTGGGATTGCGCGCGCCTGCGGCGCCAAAATCGATCAGTGTGATGCGGTCCGCCGCGTCGACGCGGATGTTGTCGGGGGCGATGTCGCGGTGCAGGATGCCGTTGGCATGGATGTGGCGCACGGCTTTGAGCGTTTCGCGCAGCGTCGCCTCGAAGAAGGCTGCGGTCAGCCGTTCGGGCTCATCCTCCAGCACGGAAATCAGATCCATGCCCGCCACATAATCCAGCGCCATGTAGGCGGTGTTGTTCTCTTCAAAGACCTGATGGACCGCGACGACATAGGGGTGTTTCAGCGTCGCCACCCCGCGCGCCTCGCGCAGGAATTGTTGTTTCAAGGTTGCAAACTGGGCCTCGACTGCGGACGAGACGGCGCGAACCTGGCCTTCACAGCGTTCGCAGATGCCGGCGGGGAAACATTCCTTGATGACGACGTGGCGTTCAAGACTGTCCTTCGCCACATAGGTCATGGCAAAGCCGCCCTTTTGCAACGGTTCCACAATCTGATAGAGCCCGTTCAAGAGACGGGTCCCGGGTGGCAATTCGGCGGGTTCAGCCCCCCGAAGTGCAAACATCAGACTCATGGTACCCACCTTTCGTTGTTGAAGGCGATTTTGGGCTGCCCGAAAGTAATAACTATGGCATATCGACACAATTTGGTTCAAATGTGATCTAATCGTGTCCAGTCTGCGACCTGGTGGGCAGATTACCTGCAACTTCGTGGCCAAATGGTGTTTGAAGGCAGTAAAGATCAGGGGTGACCGGTCCGCAGAAAACGGCAACAATTGCGCAATGGGATCGAAGCCACCGGTGAGCGTGAGCGGAGAATTCTCAACTTGCGTTGGGAATTCTTGTTTTGCGCGGGCTCATGGGCGATTGCGAGTGCGGCCAAAATACCGGAAACGCGTCAAGGCGGAAATGGGCCGGTACCTGTCTTGATTGTTCTGTCAGAATGTGGCCGTGAACCGACAGTTATTCACCAGCCGACCCGGTTCACAATTCAAAGCGGCTGTCTTTTTGGCGGGAATTGCGGACTCGCGCTCAGGCGGCGGCCAAAGCGGCCGGTGTGGCTTTGATTTCGGCAAATTCGACAAAGAAGGTAGTGCCATGTCCGATTTCACCTGTGAAGTCGATGATCCCGCCATGGCGTTCGACGATCTGCTTGGAAATATGCATGCCGAGCCCGGTTCCGCCAACCTGCCGCTGATCGGAATTGTCGATCTGGGTGAATTTTCCGAAGACAAGATGGCGCATTTCCGCCGCGATGCCGACGCCGTTATCCCGGACCGAGATTCGTACCCTGCCACTGTCACAATGCACCGAAACCGTGACTTTGCTGCCCTTTTGCGAGAATTTGAGGGCGTTGGAGAGCAAATTCGCCATGACCTGCATCAGCCGGGATTCATCGCCCTCAAGATAGGCGTCGGTCTGCGGAAAGCTGCTTTCGAGGCCAATGTCCAATTGATCGGCCAGTCCCCGGTTGGCTTCGAGCGATTCAAGAACCAGATCGCGCGCGTTGATGGCAGAGAAGCGATAGACCATCTCGCCCGCCTCGATCTTCTGGATGTCCAGAAGATCGTTGATCAGGTCGGCCAGGCGTTTGCTGTTCTTGCCGGCATTCTGCAGAACCGGAACCATCTTTTCCGGCAATGAGCCCACAATGCCCATATTGATCAGGTCGATGGACGCCTTGATTGAGGTCAGCGGGGTTCTAAGCTCGTGGCTGACTGTTGCCAGGAATTTCGATTTCACCTCGTAGGCTTGCAGGGTCTTTTCATGCTCGACCCGCAGATCATCCATCTGCTTGAGGTTTCTGCGGTAAAGCTTCAGGAACACGAACGAGCAATCGAGGATGAAATACAGCACGAAAATCGTCGTGAAGAATTCGAGCCACGGTTGCGCTGTTATGGCAGGCGGTGCGGGCAGGATGTCCATAAGCGACAGGTATAGAAAGGTTGCGGCATAAACGATCAATCGCAGGATCAGGACGGGGATCAGCTGGTGATTGTTCATGGCGGCGAACAGTGAGGCGGCAAAGAGGAAGAACAGCGGGGTAAAATGCCCGCCGCTGGGTTGCTGCAGCGCGGTTTTGATGACGAAGAGGCAAATGGCCCCGGCGCTTAGCATGGTATTGGCGATGACCCAGAACAGGAACTGCCGCGCCTTGCGTTCGCTGTGGTCGGTCCAATGCGCTATTCTGCGGTTCAGGATGATGTCCATGACCTCGGTGGTCAGGACCCCGACATAGCACAGGATCGCGCTAAAGGGATTGAAGTAGACGGCCGCGAGAACCGTGGCGGCCAGAAAGATCGCCTGCCGTTGCCAGATCAACTTTCTGCCGATGGCCACATAGTCCTTGAGCCGTTGTTCAAGATGACTGACGCTGTCCCAGGGCGATGCGTTTCGGAAAGATTTTTCAACTTGGGTCATTGCGTCACTCCGGGCATTTCATAGGGGCGGCTTTCTTGCGGTGGGCTCAGGGGGCGCAACCCTGGGCCTGCGCCGCTGTC
>JANXPK010000460.1 GCA_025357355.1 Rhodobacterales bacterium | reverse complement strand
GACGCTGAGCGAGATGATGCACGAGGCGGTTCTGGACGCCTACGGGCGCGCGCTGCATATCTGACGGACTGGGGGTTTTCCACCCCCAGACCCCCGGAGGATATTTATGAAAAGATGAAATGGGGCAGGGGTGCGCGCGGTTCTGACGATTCTGGCGATCTGGTGCGCGGGCCTGGGGGCTGCGGCGCAGTTTGGCAAGATCTCCATTCTGTATCAGGATCTTGAGGCGCATTATTCAAGCGCGGGGCCGGTCGGCATCGGGCTGATGGTGTCGATTGTCGGCATCGTCGGGCTGATCTTTGGCACCACGGCGGGTCTGCTGGTGACCCGGGTCGGGGCGCGGCGGGCGCTGTTGGCGGCATTGGCGCTGGGGGCGGGGGTCAGTGTGGTGCAGTCGTTTCTGCCCGCCTATCCCATCATGATGGCCAGCCGGGTTCTTGAGGGCGTGGCGCATCTGACCATCGTCGTGGTCGGGCCGACGACGATTGCCACCGTGGCGCCGCGGCACTGGCAGGCGGCGGCGATGACGCTGTGGTCGTCGTTCTTCGGACTGACCTATGCGGTGCTGGCCTGGGGCGCGCCGCCTCTGGTGGCGCATTGGGGCGATGCCGCGTTGTTCTGGGTCCATGCGGGGTGGTTGGCCGGGTGTTTCGGTGTGCTGTGGGTCTTGATGCCAAGGCAGGTGGCGTTGACACCGGTCAGGTCCGGCAAGAGCCTGCTGGCGCAGCATCTGGAGATCTATGCCTCAGCCACGCTCGCGGCGCCGGCGATGGGATTTGTATGTTATACAGTGGCTTATGTGGCAGTCTTGACGTTATTGCCAGCGGTGGCGACCCCAGGTTGGGGCGGCTTCATTGCGGTGGCGATGCCGCTGGTGTCCATCGTCGTGTCGTTGACGCTGGGGGTGTGGCTCTTGGCCTATGTTCCGGCGGTGCGGCTGGTGCAGGGCGGCTTTGCCATGGGCATCGCGGCCGCATTGGCGCTTTGGCTGCTGTGGGGCACGGGATTGGGCGAGGCGGCGGCGGCGCTGATGCTGGCGGGATCAATGGGCATCGTGCAGGGGGCGAGTTTTGCCGCGATGGCGCAGCTCAATCCGGCGCCGCGCGACCGGGCGCGGGCGGCTGGAGCCATTGCGCAACTGGGCAATCTGGGTACGACGACCGGCACCCCGTTGCTGGCGTTGATCCTTGGGCGGGTCGGCGCGACGGGTCTGGCGGTCTTCCTGATCTTGTTCTTTGCACTGGGGATCGCCATTCACAGCATTCAGGCGCGGCGCCGGATCAGCGGCTGATGGCGCCGCCGGCCTTGGCCCAATCGCGGATTGTGCCAATGTTGTAAGCCTCATAGCCGAGCTTTTTGAGCGCCGATACCGCAGCGCCAGACCGCAT
>JANXPK010000433.1 GCA_025357355.1 Rhodobacterales bacterium | reverse complement strand
AGTGCCCCTTCGGATGCGGCGGTTGCGGCACTGGTGGCCATGGCGCCTGAGCGCGTCGACGTGGTGGTCGACTCGTGCCAGATGCGGGTCGATTTTCCGGTGCTGGGCGGGAAGTTGCGTCAGGGCTGGATGGTGCAGATGTCGGGGTCAAAATCGTTGACCGGGCCGCCGTTTTCAGGGGCGCTTTTGCTGCCGGTCGGGCTGCGGTCGCGGCGTCGCGGGGTTGCCGCGCTGATGCGGCCCGGCATTGGCTATGCCGAGGACTGGTCTGCGGACTGGTCGCAGCTGCTGGCCCCGACCGAGGGGGACATCGGGTTTGGCGCGCCGTTCCGGTGGTTGCCTGCGATCCTCGAAACCTGGCTTCTGCTGCATGTGCCGGACGCCTTGCGAAGCTATATGCTGGAACGTTTTCGCAGGGAAACCACGGCCCGGCTGCGCGACAGCCGCTGGCTGAAGCCTTTGGAGATCGGCAGTAGCTTGGCCGAGGCCTCGGGCGGCTTTCTGGCTGACCATTCCATCGTGTCATTTCAGGTTTACGGCCAAACCGCCGACGGAGCCCCAAGGCCGCTGGAGTCCGACGCCAGCCGCAAGATATTCGAGATGCTCAATCAGGATGTCGCCGGGTTGCTGCCGGATCTGGACGCCGCCAGCCGGGCCGTCTTGCGTCAGGAGTTTCACATTGGCCAGCCGGTCGAACTGGGCAGCGGGCCTGACAAGCGGACGGTGCTGCGGCTGGTCATCGGGGTGCGGTTCTTTACGATTGTCGGCCTTGCAGGGCCCGGTTCGATTGCCGCGGCGCTGGAATCCGAAATATCGGACATGACGCGGGCGTTCGACAAGCTGGAGATATTGGCAGAGAACTGGGGGCGATTGGCTGGTAACTAGGGCGGGATGACACTTGGTGGAATCGCGCGACATCGCCTGACGAAGGATCAGTACGGCTTTGCATCCTCTCAACCAGCGCTGCCAGAGGGCAATTCCTGACCGCCGGGTGGGCATCAATCGGTTTCGGTCAAAGCTTTATGGTGACGATCTCCAACCGGCAAGCTTCGTGACGACGGTCAGGAATGCCCGCCCTCAGGGGGCGGTCGGGCATTGCCCGGCGCTGCGCTTGATTCCGGGCAAGAAAGGAAGGGTGGGGTTGGTTCGATCTGGAATTTTCTCGTTATGACCGCTCAACCGTCGCGCAGCCGGGCCACGGCGGCGATGGCGTTAATGATGTCAACGCTGCGGGTGCGGTGGTTCGTTATGGCGGCGCGCAAGACTGTAATCCCGTTGAGCGAGGTCGTCGAAAACACCGCCGTTCCGGCCAGTTGCAGCTCTTGCGCGATCTTGCGGTTGAGGGCTGACTGCGCGGCGGCGGGCAAAGTGCCATTCGCCGTGAACACGCAGATGCACGACACCACGGGTGCCATGAGGCGCATCTTGGGATCGGCGGCGATCGCGGCGGACATCCCGGCGGCAAGCTGACAGTTCCGGGTGATTGCGGCACCCAGCCGATCTGCCCCATAAGCCTCGATCGCGGCCCAGACTTTCAGCGCGCGACCGCCGCGCGACAGATCGGTGCCATAGTCGCAAAACCACGGCTCACCCCCGGCCAGACCTGCGGCCTGCGATTCCAGATAGGCGGGGCGGGCGGCAAAGGCGGCGCGGTGCCAGGCCTCGTCGCGGATCAGCACCAGACCGCAGTCATAGGGCACATACATCCATTTGTGAAAGTCGCAGGCCAGCGAGTGCGCCCGGCCGATGCCGTCCGTAAGCCCGTGCCATGGCGGGGCGGCGAGGCGGGTCCATGCGCCATAGGCGCCGTCGACATGCAGCCAAAGCTGCTCGGCTTCGGCGAGGTCGGCAAGGGCGGTCAAATCGTCAAAGCGGCCAAGATCCACTGAGCCTGCCGTGCCGATGACGGCAAAGGGTTGCAGTCCGGCGGCGCGGTCGGCGGCAATCATCGCGCGCAGGGCGGCCATATCCATGCCGGTCGCGGTTTGCCGCACCAGCCGCAGCGCCCGGTTGCCCAGTCCCAGAAGCTCCATCGCCTTGGTGATCGCGTTGTGGGAGCCATTGCCCGCATAAGCTGTCAGCCGGGCACCCCCGAGACCGTCGTCACGGACCTGCCGGAGCGCCCAGGTTCGGGCAGCGGCCAAGGCGATGACGGTTGCTTGCGAGGTGCCGGTCACCAGCACGCCGCTTGCCGTTTCGGGAAACCCCATCACCCGTCGCGTCCAGTCGATCACGGCGCGCTCGACATAAATCAGACCGTGGTCACGGCCACCGCAATTGGCGTTCATCGTTGCGGCAACCATCTCGCTGAGCAAGCCTGAAGCCAGGCCGGTGCCGTGGACCCAGCCGAAGAAGGAGGGATGGGTGTTGCCGGTGGCATAAGGCATGATCTCTGCCACCATGCGACCGGCCATGGCCGCCTCACCCCGACCCGCGCCTTCAAGGCCATAGGCCGCGACTTGGGCCGCTGGCACCGGCTGCCAGGGGAGGTCACGCGCGGCACAAAGGCGGTCAACGCAGGCGTCCAGCACTTGATGGGCGGTGGCGCGAAAATGCTGCCAATCGTCGGGGTCGAGGCTGCTGTCGTCTTTGTCCTGATCATGCATCATCGCATCCATTCCCTTAACGTTGCAGAACCCCGGAGGTTTCATTCCGCCGATAGCTCGTTTTGCCGACAAGCGACGCGGTCCGGGTCTTGGCGGCCCAGGGGAAGGTGTCGGCACAAGGTCGCATCTTGGTGGAATTCGACGCGGCCACAACGATTCGAGGCGCGGTCGAGCGGGCAGGGGGTCGTTACGAAGGAAGCGTCATTTTGCCAAGGCGAGCGCGGACAGGACCTTTTCGCCTGCGGGCAGTTCATGGTTGCACTGGGGTGGCCGCCAAAGCGGACGTCTTTGACAAAGGCGCGGAAGGCGTCGACCCGCAGCGTTTGAAGCCGCACCTCTTTGGACGCAGTGTTGGCATATCGCTTGGAGTGGAGCGGAGCGGATAGTGGCCAGTGTTGGTGCCTGGCAGGTCGCTGGAAAACAGGTATTGGTTGTCGGTCCATGCCCGCCAGCGCGGCAGATAGCCGATGTGGCCGGTGACCGGGATACCCTTGTGCGCCATCGGTGCGACAAGGCGCAGCGAACCTGCGATTTAAATCGCATCGACCCAGGTCTCCATCGTCGTGAAGCCACCGCGGATGGCGATTTCCGTTTCCAGGTCGGCCATCGCGGCCCCGCCCGCCATCAGATGGCGAATTTCCTCGCCAGCAAAGTCGGCCTTCGGGCCGTATCCGATGACCTCACCCAGGGACAGGAAGGTGAAACGGTCGGCGACCAGCTTGCCGCCGAAACAGATTGCCCGCGCGATGGCGAGGGTCTGACGCTGGCCACCGGATATGGTGCCCGATTGGCGGGCGTCCTTTGTTGGATCGCCAGTCTTGCGCATCTCTGCCAGGGCAATCTTGTCCATCTTGGCGTCGTTCAGAATGCCAAGGAAGGGGGGCTATGAACAATTCGCACCCGGGACGAAGTTGCGGCTGACGGCCATCAGGGGCGTCAGCGCCAGTTCCTGATAGTCCGTGCCGATGCCTGTGGCGGCGGCGTCGCGCGGGGTGCGGAACTGCAGCGGCGCGCCCTCGACCACTTTCTCGTCAGCCGTCTTTAGAAAGACGTTCGACCGGATCTTGATCAGCGTCGATTTGCCAGTGCCATTGTCGCCGAGATGGGCCGGCACCTCGCCCGGATAGACACCGAGGTTGACCCCTTTCAGCGCCGCGAACGCCCCGAAGGTCTTGACCAGGTTCTTGATTTCGATGACCGTTTTCATGTCATGCGCCACAGTGCCGGGCGAGTTGTTGGGGAAGAACGCCTTTCAGGGCGGCCAGACCGACCAGAACCGCGCCCAGCGGGATCCGGTAGACGGTAGTTGTTGATCCTGGCGAGGATCAGGCCGCCATTGAGCCCAGCGAGAACAGCCCAGAATCGCGCCCCGGACCGTACCCGCCCCGCCCGATTGCGCCACGATCATCGCGGGCAGGACGGGTCAGACCGCCCGCGTCCAGCAGCGACATGGGGGCCGTGCCGACGGTCCCCGTGGTCGACCTTACCGACAGATCAGCCTCGCCCGCCGTCATCAGCCGGGCCTGACTTATCGCCACAATCCCGATCCGTGCGGTGATGCGCAGCACGGAAGGGACGGCGCCAAGCCTGACGCCGTGGGTGCCAAAAGTGAAGAACGCAGCCAGCGACAGCGCGCCGATGACGACACTGATCTCGGGACGCGCGAACTGGGGTTTCGGGGGGGCTCATGATGTGTCCTGCAAGCGGCGTGTCGGCAAGGTCCACGGCATGACGCTGGATGTTGCAAACTGTCCCGGAGGTCAGGCGGGGACATACCCCCGCCCGCCCGTGGCATCAGTCCGACGACACCTTCTTGAATTGTTCCGCGCCGATGGCTGCATCACCGCAACTTCGAAGATAACGCGGTTTTCGGTGTTGATAGACCGCGGACTCGTCAGGATCGGGTCCGTCGGCCAGGATAGCCCGCTGGTCACATCCGTCTGTCGGCAAGCTGCCGGTGAAACACCCCGGCATTAGCGCTTTTTACAAAGTGTCGCGCGGCAACACCGGAATGGCCGAGGCGGTGGCTTAAGCCGGGCGCGCCGGAGACATTCTTTTGATCGCGCATGAGGTCAAGGTCGTCACCCTGTCGCTGCAGCTGAACGGTCGGCTCGATTTGCTGATTTCGCATGACCCTCGCGAGCTGATGATCGAGGCTGTCTGCCAGATGGACCCTCTGCGGCCAGCGCGCAAGGGCAGAGAAGTGCTGTGGATTTCAGGGTCCACACATTGCTCAACATCCCGTCCTACAGAGGCCCCTTGTCGCTGTGACGACGGCGTCGCAAGGCGCGTTGCGGGGGGAGGGGTGGCGATCAGCAGCGTCAGGCGATGGCTAGACGTTTTCGGGGGTGTAAATATCGAAGTTCAACACCCGCTTTGACGGACCGTTGCCCGACCGCAGATCGTGCTGCATTGCGCTGACGGCCTCTGTCGCCATGCGCGATATAGGGTGGGCGATCACCACCGACAGGTCATGATCGATCAGGCCCGATCTGGTATGGACGGTCAGGTCATTGCCGACGGTCACCATTGAACGGCTGCGGCCAGCGTTGCGCAACGCCTCGATCACCCCGACAATGCCGCCGCCCGCGACATAAAGCCCGACGAGATCGGGTTCACGGCGCAGCAGCTCTTCGGTCACGTCGCGCGCAATCGATTTGTCCTCGAAGGTTTGCAAGGGTTCCAGCATGGTGAAGTCGGTCGCATGCTCTCGGCAGAAGGAACGAAAGCCGGACTCGTTCAACTCCTGACAGCGATAGCGATGGTTTCCGACCAGAATGCCGACGCGGCCCGGCCTTTTGGAAAGACCGGTCACGGCCCAGGCCGCGGTCCTGCCAGCCCGCCAGTTGTCGAGGCCGAAATAGCCGACGCCGCATGCGGCGGTCAGTTCCGAAATCAGACCATAGGTTGGAACCCCCTTTTCGGACAGCGCTTCGATGGCATGGGCGATTCGGGGATGTTCCGCGGACACCACGGCCAGCGCCTGAACCTTTTCGCCCAGACGCAGCATTTGGCCCGACACCGCCTCTGGCGACAGATCGTCCATGTGCTGGATGACAACTTCCACCGGCTCGGGACTTTCTTCCGCCGCCTGACGGAGAGTTTCGGCGATCATCCGATAGAAGGTCCGGTGAGATTGTTGAAGCAGAAAACCAAGCCGGATCAGTGGCTTGGCGACGTTGAGCCGTTCCTTGAGCGTCGGAAGGGCATAGAAGTTGAGCGCCTCTGCGGCCGCCAGAACTTTTTCGACGGTCGCCTGACGGACCTTTGATCGGCCATTCAAGATGCGGTCGATGGTCGAAATGCTGACGCCGGCCTGCTCGGCAAGGTCCTGAATGGTCGCTCGGTGAGCCATGGCTTCTCCTCAAAGATTCCTTCATTTCTGCGCCACAGAAAAGAAGAAAATGAAGTGAAATGCTTCGAATATCTTGAAATGCTTATGCCATATTTTTCGTCAATGGTATGGAAATTCCGCTCGATGGAACGATGATTCCGTCACCGGGAGGCAGGCAACTTGGACGATTTGAAAACGGGCACCCGCGACAAGCGGCAACTGGTCGCCGAACGCGCCCTTGGAAATTGCGCCATTCTGGACGGGCAAGTTCAACATGCTTGGCAAGTGGCTGATTGGCTACGTCTGGCCCTACAATGCGCTCTTCATGGCGGTCACCGCCCTTTATTGGTATGTCGTCTTGCCCGACTGGGCCACGATGAAGACCATGTCGTGGGGCTGGAGCTTGCGGCTTTACGCGGTGAACGCGGCGGGTGTGTTCTTGTTCTTTGGCGCGGTCGAGCTGTTCTAATATGTCAAGCGCGTCCAGGGCACGCGGTTCAAATACAACCACAATTTCCCCAAGGACCAGCCGTCTGACGTGTTCTGGTTCAAGAGCGAGAATATCGACAACTTCCTGCGCG
>JANXPK010000564.1 GCA_025357355.1 Rhodobacterales bacterium | reverse complement strand
CGATCATGTCCAACTGGGTGAAAAGCCCGGTCTCGGTAAGTTTGGACCGGACGTAGCGCAGGGCGGCGAAGTCCTCGATGGCAAAGCCGACGCTGTCAAACAGCGTGACCTCGGCGGCAGAACGGCGCCCTTCGGCACTTCCCGTCATCACCTGCACAGTTCGGTAACCGGATGATCGGCGGCAAGCTGCTGAATCTCGCCCTCCACCCGCGTCTGCGGTGGATATTCGACGAAGATCGAAGACCGCAGCAGGATGTCGCGGTGCAGTTCCGTCTTGCCCGGGCAATCGCCGCCAACGCCGTTGATATGCACGCCTGACCCCACCATGTTGTCGGTCAGAATGGTGGCATACTGCTTGTCGGCGGTGACGGTGGTGATGATTTGCGCCCCCAGGATCGCCTCCTCTGGACTGCTGCACGCGGTCAGGTTCAGGCCGCTGGCGGCAAGGTTTTTCATGCATTTGGCGGTGGCGGCGGGGTCGATGTCGTAAAGCCGCACCGCCGAAATCCCGCAGATAGCCTTGAACCCCAGTGCTTGAAACTCTGCCTGCGCCCCGTTGCCGATCAACGCCATGGTGGTGGCACCCTTGGGGGCAAGGAACAGTGCGGCCATGGCCGACGTCGCAGCCGTGCGCAGCGCCGTCAGGATCGTCATCTCGGATAGCAGCACCGGGTAGCCCGTCGCCACATCCGCCAAAAGGCCAAACGCGGTAACGGTTTGCAGACCTTTCTTCATGTTGGACGGGTGGCCGTTGACATATTTGAACCCGTAGGTTTCGCCGTCCGAGGTTGGCATCAACTCGATCACCCCGACATCGGAATGCGAGGCGACGCGCGGGGTCTTGTCAAAATCCGGCCAGCGGCGGAAATCGGCTTCGATCTCGGCGGCCATTTCGACAAGAAGCCGTTCAATACCAATATGATGCACAAGCTTCATCATGTTGTGAACGGACACGAAGGGCACATAGGCCAGGGCCGAGGGGGTATTCATCAATAGCTCCAGATCAATACGAACGGGTCGGGCGGTCAAAGACCTTGCGACCCATCAGCGAGCCGACAAGATCGACCATCAGCTTGGCGGTC
>JANXPK010000402.1 GCA_025357355.1 Rhodobacterales bacterium | reverse complement strand
CGACCGTGGTCCAGATCACCGCAGCGTGCAAGGGCAGTGTCCAGCCCAGAAACAGCGCAGCAACAACCATGGGTGCCATCAGCGACCGGCGCAGATTGTCCAGCATCTTCCACCGGTTCAGCGCCGATATGCCACCCTTGGTCGGCCGCAGTCCAAGGATCCAAGGGCGCAACTGCCAATCGCGCCTCACCCAGCGGTGCTGGCGGCGGGCATCGACATCGTGGCGGGTTGGAAATTCTTCGATGACCTGAATGTCCGAGGCAAGGCCGGCGCGGGCAAAGGCGCCTTCGAAGAGATCGTGGCTCAGCAAGCTATTCTCCGGCACCCGCCCCGCCAGCGCCGCCGTGAACGCGTCGACGTCATGGATGCCTTTGCCGGTGAACGAGCCTTCACCAAAAAAGGTCCTGATAGATGTCGGACCGTGCCGCGGCAAAGGGCTCCATCCCGCCGCGGCCCGAGGTGACCCGCTGATAGACCGACCCGTCGGCCCCGACGGGCATCAGGGGCGTGACTTGCGGTTGCAGGATGCCATGACCGGCGGTGACGCGTTGGCGGCGTTCGTCCATCACCGGGCGGTTCATCGGATGCGCCATCTTGCCGATCAGACGGCGCAGCGTGTCGCGCGGCAGCCTGGTGTCGGCATCGAGTGTCACGACAAATCGCACCCCATCCGGCACCTTGGTGCCCGGCAGCAAGCTGGTATCCGTGGCCCCGCGCAACAGGCGGTTCAACTCTGCCGGTTTGCCGCGCTTGCGTTCCCACCCCATCCACATGCCTTCCGCAGGGTTCCAGCGACGGAGCCTGTGCAACAGCAAGAAACGGTCACCCTCGGCTGACGGATAGCGCGCGTTGAGCGCCGCCACCCTCGCCTGCGCCGCACAGATCAGGGCGCCATCGGTGCTGCCGGTTTCCGCATCGGCGTCTGGTCCGTCTGACAACAGGGCGCAATGAACGGCGCCGCCAATGGAGGACAGGTGATGCACCTCCAGCCGTTGCAGCACCTCGGCCAGATCGGCCGGGCCGGACAACAGGACCGGCACTGCGACCAGCGTGCGGAATTGGGGTGGTATCTCCTGACGCAGGCCAAGACCGGGCAAGCGTTTGGGGGTGACAGAACGGCTGATGATCAGGTGAACCAGTGCAATCCCTGCCTCGGCCGCGACAAAACCAGCGGTCAAGATGAAAGCCGGTTCGTGCTGCCCGGTCGCCCGCAGCGCCACAACGAGAAACATCAGCGTCGCGGCCGCCATTGCCAGCAGATACCCCGCCAGCCCGAAAGGCAGCCGCGCGATCCTTTGACTGAGGTTGGGGCGAAACAACAAGGCCCGTTCCAAGTCGGGTCGTCCTGTTCCGATCAGCACAACCCCAGGATCGACAGGAACCGCCCCTGCCGTCGCCAAGGCAACCTCGGTCACGGCGGCCTCGTCATGCCGCGACCCGCGCGCCAACTCTTCAATGGCGGTGCGATAGTCGTTGCGCGTGGCAAAATCCATCGCGGCGTAGCCGGGCGACAGGCGCAGCCGCGCCGCGACCAGACTGGTCGCCCCAAAGACCTCGGCCCAGTCCATCTCGACCATCCGCCGCATCGAGGTGACGATATTGCGCATCGAGACATTCGATGCACCCTGACGGTTCAGCGCGTTGTTCACCACGTCGTCCACGCTCAGGCCCTTGGCGACCAGCCGCCGGTCCAGCCAGGCGGCAAGCGGCGTTTCGGCCGGGTCCATGCCGCGCAGGCGTTTGGCGATCTGGGCGGCCATGAGGTCGGGCAGATCAACCTCTTGCAAACTGGCGAGGGCGGCATGGGCGGACGGGCCGTCGGCCAACACCCGATCCACCAATTCATCCGCCGCCTGCCGCTGGTCAACGGCAACAGCGATCTGCTCGGCCAATCGGCGCAAGTTTTCGATCAGCACAATGCGCAGCGTGATGGCGACGGTCCAAAGCTCGCCAATCGTCAGGGCTTGAACCGTTTGACAGGACTGGATGAACCGCAAAAGCATCGGACCGGACAGCAGGCTGTCGGTATGGGCAACATAGGCCCAGGCAATGCCCATCACGCGGGGATAACCCGCCAGAAAGCCGTCGTCGAGTTTGGGCAGGTGGCGGCAATAACCGGGCGGCAGGTCACCGCGGATCTGCCGCAGCTGTGTCTCGACAATGAGAAAATTGTCCAAAAGCCATTCGGCCGCCGGGGTGATGGCCTGCCCCTGTTCAACCGAACGGGCGGTGACGCGGTAGGCCGCCAGCAGCGCCGCCCCGTTCTCTTGCAGGCGGCGGCGCAGACTGGCAACGCGGCGAGGGCGGGTACTGATGGTCTGAGCCGCTGCGAGCGAAAGCGCGTGATGTTCCAGCCGCTCGGGCCCGAAGATTTCGGCGCGGATCGGGGCAGTGTCGGACCACAGGCCGGATCGTCGGCGAAAGATCACTCAACCACTTCCTTGGCCGGGTTCGGTTTTGCCTTATCGGCGGGATTTGGCGCAGGCTGCAGGCTGCGCTCTGACGCATTGGGTTGAACCCGCACCACCATTTCCGCCCATTTGACTGCAATACGGTCCCAAGACATTGGTTTTCCTTTCACTATGGGCTCAAGAAACGCGCCAGTCGGCAGGTGGTTCCCAGCGAAGTGGTCAAATCTTGCTGAGGAAAACACGGATCATTTCGCCGGACGTAACAATCTGCTATCCTCAAGGCACTCCACCGGCCTTCGGGAACCATCTCCGACCGGTCCGTGTTCTGTCGCATCACGGTCCTCGTCCTTGGAACCCGACATGCCTCAGACCCCAACCTTGCCCGTGCGGCGTGACTATCCTGGCTGGACTGTTGACGAGGCTCTGCGACGCGCCTTCGCGCTGATCCTTGCCGAACTGTTGCCACTTCGCCTTCTAGCAGCCCTGCACGGGCGACAAAGTTCAGGAGCAGCCGATGACAGCGATGACAACTGCCCGCGCTGATATTCTGCCCCAAATTCCGGCCTTGCGTGCGTTTGCGCCAAGCCTTTGCCACAGCCCGGACCGTGCCGATGATCTGGTTCAGGACACACTGTTGCGCGCTTGGACCAACTTCAGCTCATACCGGCCAGGAACCCGGTTGCGCAGCTGGCTTTTCACCATTCTGCGCAACGGCTTTTACTCTGATCTGCGCAAACAGCGGCGCGAGGTGACCGACCCCGAAGGAGACTTTGTCGCCCACCTTGCCGTAAACCCGGCCCATGACGGGCCTTGGCCTTCAGCGAATTCCTGCGCGCTTTTGCCTACCTGTCGCCCGAGCATCGCGTGGTGCTGACACTGGTCGGCGCCTTGGGCTTTTCCTGCGAGGAGGCCGCTCAGGTCACCCACCTGCTCATCGGCACCGTGAAAAGCCGGGTCTGCCGGGCGCGGGCGAACTTGGGCGAGAACCCGTTGCCCAATCACGAAGGCACTACCCTTGCCATCCTGGCGCACAGCGTCTCTTTCGCCGCAGAATAGGGTCAAGGCCGCCGGGTCAGCAATGTGACCCTGCCGAGACGACAACCTGCACCCACGGAACGCGGACGCCCCTGGGCCGCGACGAAAACTCGTATCCTCAAGCTTGGCATCCAAGCCAGCCAAGGGCGGGCACGGGCGATCCCAAGGTCAAACGGAACCGGATCGCGCCGCCGCGCGTTAGTCAGTATGGGCGACACATTGTCCCCGGAACAGGAGACACCATGCGGAAATTCATTTGGGTCGTACCGGTCTTGGCCGCATTGGCCGGTTGCGACGGCATGAGCCAGCAGCAAATGGTCGGCACGGCGGGCGGGGCGGCCATTGGCGCCGCGGTCACCCGGGCAACCCGGCACAAGGCGCGCTGCTGGGCGGCGCGGTCGGATTGGTGGCGGGCACCATGATCGGACGGGATGCGGAAGGTCGCTGCATCTATCAGCGCCCGAACGGCAGCCGCTATCCGGCGCCCTGCCCCTGATACAGTCAAGACAGGCCCGCACCCTTTCGGTTCGGG
>JANXPK010000396.1 GCA_025357355.1 Rhodobacterales bacterium | reverse complement strand
GTCGCCTCGCATCTGCTGCTCGCCGGCAATGCCTATATCGAGGCGGTGCCGGGGGCGGCAAAGTTGCCGGGCGAGTTGCATATCCTGCGCAGTGACCGGATGAATGTGGTGCCGGGGGCGGATGGCTGGCCTGTCGCTTATGACTATGTGGTCGGCGGGCGGACCCACCGGTTTGCGGTGAGCGAGGCGTTCTCGCCGATCTGCCACATCAAGAGCTTTCATCCGCAGGACGACCATTACGGGCTGAGCCCGATGCAGGCGGCAGCGGTGGCGGTCGATGTGCATGGGGCGGCGGCAAGCTGGTCGAAGGCGCTGCTGGACAACGCGGCGCGGCCTTCGGGCGCCATGGTCTACAAGGGCTCTGACGGGATGGGGGCGCTGTCGGCCGAGCAGTATGACCGGCTGATCAGCGAGATGGAGGCGCATCATCAGGGTGCGCGCAACGCCGGGCGGCCGATGCTGCTGGAGGGCGGGCTCGATTGGAAACCGATGGGGTTCTCGCCTTCGGACATGGAGTTTCAGAAGACCAAGGAGGCGGCGGCGCGGGAGATCGCGATTGCCTTTGGGGTGCCGCCGATGCTGATCGGAATTCCGGGTGATGCGACTTACGCCAATTACCAGGAGGCCAACCGGGCGTTCTTCCGGCTGACCGTGCTTCCGCTGGCGACACGGGTCACGGCGGGGATTTCGCAGTGGCTGTCGAAGTTTACCGGCGAGATGATCGAGCTCAGGCCCGATCTGGACCAGATCCCGGCGCTGGCGGCGGAACGTGACCAGCAATGGGCGCGGGTGGGGGCGGCGGCTTTCCTGACGCAGGACGAAAAGCGCATGTTGCTTGGCCTGCCACCCCTGGCAGGGGCATGACGCCACGCAGACCGCCTGAAGGCTCACGCTATCTTTATGAGGGGTTCGATCCGGCGCAAGCGCGGATCGAAGCCAACGAGCGCGTGGCCGAAGAGCGTTGGGCGGCGCTCGACTACCGGTTGGAACAGATCGACGCGGCGCTGGAGCGGCTGGAAAAACGCATCTGGCTGGGCGTTTACGGGGTCGCGGCATTCCTGTTGTCGCAAATGGCCCAGGCAATCATTGCGGCAGCCACAAAGTGAGGATGACGATGCACTGGAAAATGGAAGGCGCGCCGGAGCGCAAATATACCCAGCCCGATGCCGGGCTGCACGTCAGCGACGGGTCGGTGGTTTCGGGCTATGCCAGCCTGTTCGGCAAGCGCGATCAGGGCGGCGACACCGTGCAGAAGGGCGCCTATGCAGCCAGCCTGAAGGCGATGAAGGTTGCGGGGCGGCAGGTCAAGATGCTGTGGCAGCACGACCCGACCCAGCCCATCGGCGTCTGGGACGAGGTGCGCGAGGACGCGACGGGCCTGTATGTCAAGGGCCGCATCCTGACCGAGGTGGAAAAGGGCCGCGAGGCGGCGGCATTGCTGACGGCGGGGGCGATCGACGGGCTGTCGATCGGCTACCGGACCGTCAAGGCGGAACGCGACGGCAAGGGGCATCGCCTGTTGTCGGAGCTGGAGCTGTGGGAGGTGTCACTGGTCACGTTCCCGATGCTTCCCGAGGCGCGGGTTTCGGCCAAGGGCGACCTGCCCGACGCCGATTTCTGGCGCGAACTGGCAGCGGTCTTCGAGGACGCGAGCCAATCCCTGGCCAAGCGCTAGCGCGGCCTTTCACGACCAACCTGAGGACGACGATATGACCGAGACTAAGGCTCGGGCCGGGGAAGATCTCTCCGATGCCCTGCATCCGGGTGCGGAAGTGAAATCCGCCATGGCCGGATTTGTGAACGCCTTCAAAGGCTTTCAAGACGATGTGAAGCTTTCATTGAAACAACAGGAAGAGCGTTTGACCATGCTGGATCGCAAAACCATGACCTATGCCCGCCCCGAGCTGTCGGCCCATACCGAGGTGGATCTGTCGCACAAGAAGGCGCTGGCCGCCTATTTGCGCACCGGCGACGACGACGGGCTGCGCGGCCTGATGCTGGAAGGCAAGGCGATGTCGACTGCGGTGTCGGCGGATGGCGGCTATCTGTTGAATCCGCAGATGTCGGACCACATCCAGTCGATGCTGGCCTCCAACGCCTCGTTGCGCTCGATCGCCAATGTGGTGCAGATCGACGCCACCTCGTATGACGTGATCGTCGACAACACCGATGTCGGTTCGGGCTGGCAATCGGAACTGTCGGCGGTGACCGAAACCTCGACCCCCAACATCAACCGCATCTCGATCAAGCTCAACGACCTGTCGGCGATGCCCAAGGCCAGCCAGCGGTTGCTGGATGACGCGGCGTTCGACGTCGAAGGCTGGCTGAGCCAGAAGATCGCGACCCGTTTCATCCGGGCCGAGGCCGGTGCCTTCATCAATGGCACCGGCACCGACCAGCCCAAGGGCATTCTGCTGCCGACCAAGGTGGCCAATGCGTCGTGGGCCTGGGGTCAACTGGGCTATATCCCGACCGGCTTTGCCACCGACTTCAACACCACCAATCCGCTCGACTGCCTGGTGACGCTGGTCTACGCGCTGGCGGCGGACTATCGCGGCAATGCGACCTTCGTGATGAACTCCAAGACGGCGGGCGCGGTGCGCAAGATCAAGGATACCGTCGGCCGCTTCATGTGGACGGATTCGATCACCGCAGGGCAGCCTGCCACGCTGATGGGTTACCGCGTTCTGGTGTCCGAGGACATGCCCGACATCGCGGCGAACGCCTATCCGATCGCTTTCGGCGATTTCTATTCCGGCTATACCATCGCCGAGCGCCCCGATCTGCGTATTCTGCGCGATCCGTTTTCGGCCAAGCCGAACGTCCTCTTCTATGCCTCCAAGCGGGTGGGCGGCGACGTCACGGATTATGCGGCGATCAAGCTGCTGAAAATCGCGGTCTCCTGATCCTGAATGACCTTTGCCCGATCCCGGTAACGGGGTTGGGCACCTTGGGCCCGAGGCCTGAAGTCAACTGAGGGAAAGGATCACGACGATGTTGTTGACCGAGCAGACGACGATTCTGTCAAGTGCGCTGCCTGTGCAGGGGGTGAAGGACCATCTGCGGCTGGGCACCGGGTTTTCGGACAGTGGCATGCAGGATGGGTTGATCGAGAGCTATCTGCGCTCGTCGATGGCGGCGGTTGAAGGGCGGACCGGCAAGGCGCTGATGACGCGGCGCTTTCAGTTGACGCTGGAGGACTGGCGCGACTACTGCGAGCAAGCGCTGCCGGTGGCGCCGGTCAGTGCCATCATCTCGGTCACGCTGACCGATGTAGCGGGGGTGGCCACAGTGCTGCCAACCGACCGCTACCGGTTGGTGCAGGACACGCATCGTCCCAAACTGGCCTCATCAGGCTATCTGCTGCCGGTGGTGCCGGTGGACGGCAAGATCGACATCGTGTTTGACGCGGGGTTCAGCACCGATTGGACGGGCGTGCCGCCCGACCTGCAGCAGGCGGTTTATCTGATGGCCGCGCATTATTACGAGCATCGCAACGAGTTTTCCGGGGTGCCGCCGGGTCTGCCCTATCCGGTGCAGGCGCTGATCGAGCGCTGGCGCACGGTGCGGGTGCTGGGCGGGGGGGCTGCGTAATGGGCAAGTCAAGCAGCTTTTCTGAGAGGGTCGAAGGTTTCGCGATGTTGGAGCATGGTCCAGATCACGGTGACGCGGCGGCGCGCGAGGGCGATGAGCGCTTGGGTATGGTGTTTCCCTTCGCTCCGTTT
>JANXPK010000395.1 GCA_025357355.1 Rhodobacterales bacterium | reverse complement strand
GGCGCAAAACCACGATACACATAGGCCATCACCAAGGGCACGCTGCCGCCCGCCGGGATGTCGGGCAGCGCCACCTCGGTATAGCCCGCAACGGTGCGCAAGAGGGTGCCACCGGATACCACAACGCTGGGTGCGAAGTTGGAGCAGCAGAAAATCGGGGCGGAAAGGGCGCTGTCAGAGCCTATTTCGCAGTGAATCTCTGCCCCCACGATGCGGGCGTCAAAGGTCATCTTCATGGCTTGGGCTCCAACCGCAATTCGGCGACAAAGTCATAGATGTCGGACCGGTACAGCCCGCGCGTAAACTCGATCGGGCGACCCGAGGGCAGATAGGCGGTGCGGTCGATCCGCAACACCGCAGCACCATCAGGCAAGTGCAAAAGGGCGGCATCGGAGGGGCTGAGGTTGACAGCGGTGATCCGCTGTACCGCCCGCACCGGCGCATTGCCACGGGCGCGCAGCACGTCGTAAAGCGAGGTTTCAACCCGTTCAGGTTCCGGTAGAATGTCGTGAGGCAACGACGACCACTCCACCGCCATCGGCAGGCCGTCAGCGCTGCGCAAACGGTCCACCCGCGCGACGCGGTCAGTGCCCGACAGACCCAGCGCCATCTGTTCATCCGGGATCGGCGGGAAAAGCCCGCGCCGCAGGATCTGGCTCGACGAGGTCTTGCCACGCTGGCGCATGTATTCGGTGAACGACAAGAGGGCCGACAGCGAATGTTCCATCTTGGGCGGCGGCGGGCGCACAAAGGTCCCCGCACCACGGCGCTGGTCCAGAAGGCCATCGTCCACCAGTTGTGCGACGGCCTTGCGCACGGTCACGCGGCTGACCTCTGCCAGTTCGGCCAGATCGCGTTCGGGCGGCAATTGTGCCGCTACTTCCAGCGCACCGGAGCCGATGGCGGCGGCGATATGGCGGTACAGCTGGGTATAGCGCGGACCATGGCCGGCCCGATACCAGCGGTCTGGCGCGAAGATGTCGGTGGGGCTGCTTTGATCCATGAGGCGCCGGAATTGGTATTATTTTTTTGCGGCCAAACCAGACCACTTTTCTGAGAAGGCGCCGAATTTAGGCCAAAAACAAGCGGAAAATGTGGGGGCTATCAAAATAGCTGCAGATTGGTATTATCTAGGTAGCAAATTATTTCAAACTTGGTAACATGAGGCCACAAACAGATTCGGCCCCGCTTGAAGGCCGGACAGCATCAGGGGGATGCATGGTCGATACTGCTGCCCAACCGGCATTCGCCGCGATCAAGGCCAAGCGCCGGGGCCTGACCGAAGCCTGGTTCGCCTGGGTGCTGATCCTTCCGGCACTGGCCTTCATCGGCGTCATCGTCGCCTGGCCGCTGCTGGAAACCATCCGTCTGTCATTCACCGATACCGGCATGACGTCGGGCCAGTGGGTGGGTCTGGACAATTACACCGCAATGCTGTCCAGCCCGAAGTTCCTTGAAATCGTCGGCCGCACGTTCTTGTGGATGGTCCTGTCGGTCAGCCTCAAATTGATCATCGGTCTGATTGGAGCCTCGTTGTTGAGCGCTGCCGTCCCGGGGCGAGCGCTGTTCCGGATGCTGGTCATGCCGCCGTGGGTCATTCCGATCGCTATCGGCTGCTTTGGCTGGTTGTGGCTCTATAATGGCCAATTCGGCTTTCTGTCCGGCATGGCGCAGCGCTTTGGCCTGTTGAGCGGACCTTTCGAATTCCTCGCCTACAAGAATTCGGCGTTCTATTCCGCCATTGTTACGGACGTTTGGGTGGGCACGCCGCTGGTCAGCCTGTTCTTTCTTGCCGCCATGCAGGGCGTCAGCCGCGATCTGTATGAGGCGGCTTGGGTCGACGGCGCCGGGCGCTGGTATCGGTTTCGCCGCATCACCATACCGCAGATCATGCCGGTGATTGTGTCGATGGCCTTGCTGTCTGCGATCTGGACCTTCAACAGCTTTGACATCATTTGGGTGCTGACCCAGGGCGGCCCGCGTGGCGGCACAACCACCATGATCATCGACACCTACAAGACCGCCATCGGCAACTTCAAGTTCGGTGAGGGGTCAACCCGTGCCGTTGCCATCGTGGTGCTGCTGGGTCTGTTCTCGCTGTTGTATCTGACCCTGCTGAACCGCGTGAACAAGTATTACGGGGTCAAATAACATGCTGATGGACCGTTATAACCTGTTGCAAAAGATCGGCATCTACATCTGCATCGCGATGTTCCTGACTTTTGTGCTGCTGCCGTTCGTCGAGATGATCCGCACCAGCCTGTCACCGATGAGCCACCTGTTTCACGCGCCGTATGAGATCTGGACCAACGAGTTCAGCTTTCAGGCCTATCACGACATGTGGATCAAGGTGCCGCTTCTGGGCCGCTACATCGTGAATTCGATGTATATCGCCTCGATGGTGACGGCGATCACCATGATCCTGGTGATCCCGGCCGCCTACGCCTATGCCAGGCTCGAGTTTCCCTTCAAGTCGATCTCGCTGGGCGCATTCCTTGCGGTCAACATGTTTGCCGGTGCAGTGCTGCTGATCCCGCTGTACCGGGTAATGCACACACTTGGCCTGCTCAACACCTATTGGTCGATGATCATCCCCGGCATCGCCTTCCTGATCCCGACCGGCATCTGGCTGTTGCGCGGCTATCTGGAGAAGATCCCCAAGGAGCTGGAGGAGGCAGCCTATGTCGACGGCGCCTCGCGTCTTTACACCCTGCGCCGCGTCGTGTTGCCGCTGGCGACACCGGGGCTGATCGTGGTTGGCGTGTCGGTGTTTATCGGCGCCTATGCCCAGCAATACCTGTTCGCCGTCACCTTCAATCAGATCCGCGAATATCAGCCTCTGGCCGCGGGACTGTTTGAATTCTTCGGCTATCAGTCGGTGGAATGGAACCAGATGATGGCCGCCGCCTTGACCGGCATCCTGCCAGTTATGGTGGTGTTTCTGGCATTGCAGAAATACCTCGTCGCCGGACTGACGGCCGGCGCGGTAAAAGAGTGACCAAACCGAGAAACTACCAACCAAGGGAGTAACTACAGATGAACTACACCAAAACCGTGATGATCGTCGCGGCTCTGCTGGGCGGCACTGCCGTCTCGGCAAGTGCGGCGACAGAGGTCAAGGCCATCCTTTGCGGCGATCCACGCCCGGCCGACAAGGTCGTGACCGACAAGTTCCAGGCCGACAACCCCGACATCACCGTCAGCGTCGATATCGTGCCGTGGGGCACGTGCCAGGACAAGGCAATGACCCTGGCCGCCGCTGGCGACCCGGTCGGCATGGCCTATATCGGCTCGCGCACGCTGTTGAAACTGTCGAAAGACAACCTGATCGTCCCGGCCGAGATTTCGGACGACATGGTCGCCAAATACCAGCCCGGCGTGCTGAAAACCGTGTCGTCTGGCGGCAAGTATTGGGGCTTTCCGCACGCCTTCTCGACCAAGGCGCTGTACATCAACTGCGACCTTGTCAAGGCCGCCGGGATGGAATGCAAGGCCCCCGAAACCTGGGCTGACATGATCGCCATGGCCAAGGCTATCAAGGAAAAGGACAATGTCGCAGGCATCGGCATCGCCGG
>JANXPK010000364.1 GCA_025357355.1 Rhodobacterales bacterium | reverse complement strand
AGTGCCCGGGCCCGGGCACTCAGGTCTCTGTCACCACGGGGATGCGGGGGGCGGCGCCGGGGTGCAGGCGGGCGGCCAGGGCGACGCAAATGGCTTGGGCGAGGCACATCGGGGCGGCGAGCGAGCGCGAAAAGGTGTATTCGTGTTCGGGAACCGCAAACAGGACCTCGGCAGATTTGGCCAGCGGCGACAGGGTGCTGTCAGAGATGGCAATGATGGGCACGCCCCGCGCGGCGGTCTGTTCGACCACATTCACCACCTCGGTCGCGTAAAAGCGGAACGAGACGGCGAACAAGAGGTCGGTGGGTTGCATGACTTTGGCCATATGGGTCGCCAGCCCGCCGCCGGCGTCCAACAGAACGGTGCGCTTGCCCAGCATGGTCAGCACGTAGCGCAATAGGTCCACCACCGGGGCCGAGCGCAACTGGCCGATCAGGTAAATGGTGTCGGCATGCTCCATCATCTCGGCCGCGCGGGTGATCTGGGTGGCGCTGACATTGGCGAGCAGGTCTTGCAACGAGGTCACGTCGCGCACCACAAGGTCGGCCAGATAGCCCGTCACGCCATGACCTTCATGCGCGCCAAGGTCGGCCTGCAACGCCTTGATGCGGGCGTCAAAGCCGGGGGCGGCGGTGGACAGGCGGCGCTGATAGACCGACTGCAGGTCCTTGAAACCGGTATAAGACAGCGACTGGGCAAAGCGGACAAAGTTCGAGGCGTGGATGCCGCAGCGTTCTGCGATGGCGGTGACCGACAGCACGGCGACGTCGTTGGGGTTCTGGGTCAGATAGACCGCGATGGTCTGGTAGGACTTGCTCATTTTATCATAGCGGTCGTGGATGACCCGGATCAGGTCTTCATAGTCGGCGGGCGGGTGGTTGTCGGTCATGGTGGCGCGGACCCCTCATCTGGCAATACTGTGACAACGATCGCCGTGTTCCGCAATGGGCGTTGCAGGTTGGCGAATCGGACGAGGCCGCCGGTTGACCCTGATCGATCTGCCGAAAGGCCAATGTCACGCTTTTGGATTGCCGATGACGCTTGCCGCGCGTTCGCGGTCGGCTGGCGGCTGGAATTGACCCGCCCGCGCGCCGCTGCCGGGGAATAAGCTGCTGTCCGCAACTGTTTTTTTTGTGAAAAAGCAGTTTTTGACAAGCGGCGTGATTTGCGCCATCAATCGCGTCATGGCGATCATCGCCAGCCGGTCAATGAACCGGCGATTCCGAGGGAGGAAATCTATGTTCAAGACCATCTTGCTGGCATCCGTTGCGGTTGCCAGTCTGTTTACCGCAGCCGACTCTGCCTTCGCGAAGGGCAAGACCATCGCCGTGTCCTGGAAGACCTTCCAGGAAGAGCGCTGGAAAACCGATGAAGCCGCGATCAAGGCCGTCGTCGAGGCGGCTGGCGACAAATACATCTCGACCGACGCCCAAGGCTCGGCTCAAAAGCAAGCGGCTGACATCGATAGCCTGATCTCGCAAAAGGTCGACGTCATCATGGTCGTGGCCTTCGACAGCGACGCGATCCTGCCCTCGATCAAGGCGATCAACGACGCCGGGATCAAGGCGATTGCCTATGACGTGCAGTTCGAAGATCCGAACGCCCTCTACATCACTTTCGACAACGTCGGTGTCGGGCGCCTGATGGGCAAGACCATGCTGGCGAGCGGCAAGAAGGCGGGTAACTTTGCCTTCATCAAGGGCGACAAGGGTGACCCGAACGCCACCTTCCTGTTCCAGGGCATCACCGAAGTGCTGAAGCCGCAAATGGACGCGGGCAAGATCAAGGTCGCTTGCGAGACCTTCACGGACGGCTGGAAGCCCGATGGGGCCCAGAAGGAAATGGAACAGTGCCTGACCGCCAACAACAACAAGATCGACGCCGTGATCTCGGAAAATGACGGCATGGCTTCGGGTGTGGTCGCGGCGCTGACGGCGCAGGGTCTGGCGGGTCAGGTTCCGGTCACCGGGCAGGACGGCGACAAAGCGGCGCTGAACCGCGTGGCGCTGGGCACCCAACTCGTCTCGGTCTGGAAAGACAGCCGTGCGCTGGGCAAGGTCGCTGCCGAAGCTGCCGTGGCCCTGGCTGACGGCACCAAGATCGACAAGGTGAAGGGTGTGACCAAGTTCGCGAACGGGAAGAACAAGGTCGAGATGAACGCGATCCTGCTGACGCCGGACCCGATCACCAAAGCCAACCTTGATGATGTGATCAAGGCCGGCTGGATCACCAAGGCCGAAGCCTGCGCTGGTGTGAAGGCCGGCACTGTGGCCGCCTGCAAGTAAAGCGGGCTGGCTGACGGCACGCATCTGACGTTACTGCGCCGCTTTTACCCAAAGCGGCGCAGTTTTCCAGCAGCAGGGCCAAAAGAAGGTCGGCGCTTCCGGCGACGGAAGAAATGCCGCACCAGCAGTCCGGGGGAAATAATGGCAACTGAAGGTGAGACGAAACCGGAGCCGGCCCGGAGGGAAGGGTTGTTTCGGACTTTTCTGAATGCCACGGAACTCGACATCCGAATTCTTGGCATGGTCGGCGCGCTACTGGTGATCTGGTGCGGCTTTGACATCTACAGCGGTATCGGCAGGGAGGGGGAAGGCACGGGGCTGCTGGGCGGTTTCTTCCTGACCCCGCGCAACCTGTGGACGCTGCTGGTTCAGACGACACCGATCGCCGTGATGACGACGGGCATGGTGCTGGTGATCGTGATGCGCCAGATCGACCTGTCGGTCGGCTCGATGCTGAGCATGCTGGCGGTGACCGGGGCGGTGGTGCAGGTCTTCATCCTCGGCCCCTCGCTGGGCGTCGGCCACCCGGTGATCTGGGTCGCGGGTGTGGTCACTTGTCTGGTGGCGGGGACATTGGTCGGCATATTCAACGGCGTTCTGACGGCCTATCTGCAGATCCCCGCGTTCATCGTCACGCTGGGCGGATTGATCGCCTATAGCGGCATCGCCTTTTTGCTGGCCAGCGGCGTCACGATTGCGCCGATGGACAAGACCTTCGACGTTTTCGGCGGGGGCATCCCTGAATCCTGGATTGGCCCGTTCTGGAGCTGGATGTTGGGCGCAGCGGCCTGCGCCCTGATCATCTACGCCCTGTACAACGGCCGACAAAAGCGGCGGAAGTTCAAATTCCCGCTGCGCCCGATGTGGGCCGAGGTGACGCTGGGGGCAATTGGCGCCGTCGCTGTCCTGGGAACCACCTGGGTCGTCAATTCTTACCCTTGGCCGTTCAACCTGATCAAGCAATATGCCGAGGCCAATAACGTGACGATCCCGGATGGGGTCGAGAACACGGACGGCAATGCGATCTGCATGTCTGCTGGCGATGTGGTGCGGTGCACCGATGGGCTGATCTATTACACCGGCTACGCGGTGCCGGTTCTGATCGCCCTTGTCGTCGGCGCCGCGATGACCTTTTTGTCGAGCCGGACCAAGTTTGGCCGCTATATCTTTGCCATCGGCGGCAACCCCGAAGCGGCGGAACTGGCGGGGATCAACACCAAATGGGTGACGGTCAAGGTCTTTGCGCTGATGGGCTTTCTGGTCGGACTGTCGTCGATCATCGCCTCGGCCCGGCTGGATGCCGCCACCAACGCGCTGGGCCAGTCGAACGAGCTGTACGTCATCGCGGCGGCGGTCATCGGCGGCACCTCGCTGGCGGGCGGCGTCGGCACGGTTTACGGCGCGATACTGGGGGCGCTGACCATGCAGTCGATCCAGTCCGGCATGCAGCTTCTGAACCTGCCTGCCGCGTTCCAGAACATCGTCGTGGGCACGGTACTGGTGATTGCGGTCTTCGTCGACCAGCTTTACCGCCGCCGGGTCAAGTAAGTCGGGTCAAGTGAGGAGAAAAGCATGGACGCGCCTGCCAAAGATGCACCGCTGGTCGAGCTGCGCAACATCTCGGTGTCGTTCGGCGGCATCAAGGCCGTCGATGACGTGACGGTCGATCTTTACCCCGGCGAGGTTGTGGGCCTGCTGGGCCACAACGGCGCGGGCAAGTCGACCCTGATCAAGGTGCTTTCAGGCGCCTATCGCCGCGATGCGGGCCAGATCTTCATCAACGGCAAAGAGGTCCACATCAACAACCCGCGCGACGCCAAGAACCTGGGGATCGAGACGATCTATCAGGCGCTGGCGCTGGCCGACAACGTCGATGCCGCGGCCAACCTGTATCTTGGCCGCGAACTGAAAACCTCATGGGGTCTTCTGGACGACGCCGCGATGGAGGCCGAGGCGCGGCGGGTGATGGGCAGGCTCAATCCGAATTTCAAGCGGTTCAAGGAGCCGGCGAAATCGCTGTCGGGCGGGCAGCGCCAATCGGTGGCCATCGCCCGGGCGATCCTGTTCAACGCCAAGATCCTGATCATGGATGAGCCGACCGCAGCCCTTGGGCCGCAAGAGACCCAGATGGTGGCCGAACTGATCCACGAGTTGAAGCGGCAGGGTCTGGGCATCTTTCTGATCGACCACGACATCCATTCGGTGATGAAGCTGTGCGACCGCGCCTCGGTCATGAAGAACGGGCAGTTGGTGGGCACGGTGAATGTGGGTGAAGTGAGCGATGACGACATCCTGGGCATGATCATCCTGGGCAAGAAGCCCGCCAAAGCGGCGTGATGTTCCGGCGGGAGTTCCTCGGGTTTGGCGCGGCGCTGGCATTGGTCGGACGGCCAGCGCTGGCCGACACGCGCGACGATGTGGCCGAAAAGGTGCTGGTCACCTGGGTGCATCTGGCGCTGGAACTGGTGCGGCACACCCCGACCTATACGCCGCCGGTCGCCAGCCGGACGCTGGCCTATCTGGGGGTCGCGGCGTTCGAGGCGCTGGCAAGCGGCGACAAGGGCTTGCGTTCTCTGGTCGGGCAGTTGAACGGGCTGACGGCCTTGCCCGACCGTGCGCCGGGGCAGACCTATGACAGCGGCGTGATCCTGAATGCGGTGATGGATGCGCTGATCCATGACTTTTTCAGCAACACCGGACCCACGGGCCAGCATGCCCTGCAAACGCTGACCGGGCGGTTGGCGGACCAGTCGGCCAGTGGCGTCGCGGCGGATGTGGTGGCGGCCAGCCGGTCCTATGGCGCGACGCTGGCGGCGGCTGTGCTGGACTGGAGCCGGGGCGACGGCGGGGCGGTGATCGAGAACATGGGGTTCCCAAAGGTCTGGAAGCTCGATCCGGAGCCGGGGCATTGGGTTCCGACCTCGAAAATCGTGTTGCAGCAGGCGCCGTTGTTGCCGGACTGGGGCAAGAACCGCAGCTTTGCCATGCCCGACGGGGCAAGCTGCGCTTTGCCGCCGCCGACGCCCTATTCCGAGGACAAGGGCTCGCAGTTCTACGCCGAGGCGATGGAGGTCTATACGGTTACCCAAAGCCTGACCGACGCGCAAAAGACCATCGCGCGGTTCTGGTCGGATGATGCCATGCTGTCCTACACCCCGCCCGGCCACTGGATTGCGATCATGGATCAGGTGGTGGCGGAAAAAGCCCTGAGCCTGACCGCGCATGTCGAGGCGCTGGCCCGGATGGGCGTGGCGATGGCCGATGCTTTCATTGGCTGCTGGGCGGCGAAATTCCAGTACGACACCGTTCGGCCGATCACCTATATCAAGAAGGTGATCGACGCCAAATGGGAGCCGCTCTTGAACACGCCGCCGTTCCCGGAATATCCCTCGGGCCATTCCACCCAGTCGGCGGCGGCGGCTTCGGTGCTGACGGCGCTGTTCGGCGAGGACTACAGCTTTACCGATCAAAGCCCGACGCCCGACGGGGTGCCGCAGCGCGCCTTCAAGGGGTTCTGGGCGGCGGCGAACGAGGCCGCGATCTCGCGGTTATATGGCGGCATCCATTTCCGCCCGGCGATCGAGAACGGTCAGGCGCAAGGGCGTTGCATTGCCGCCCACGCCATCGCGCTGCAGACGCGGGTCTGAGGTGCGCGTCCTGCTGCTCATCGCATTTGCTACCCCGGCCATGGCCGACGATCTGATCATCCCGCATTTCATCGACGAGACCGCGACGGCGGGCATCACGAGTGTCTATGCCGGGCAATGGGAGTTCATGGCGGGCGGCGGCGTGGCAGCTTTTGACTGTTCGGGTGACGGCAAGCCAGAGCTGTTTTTGGCGGGCGGCACCGCAAAGGCCACGCTTTACCGCAATGACAGCCCCACCGGCGGGGCGTTGAAATTCACCGCCATCACCTCGGGGGCGGAACTGGATCGGGTGACCGGCGCCTATCCGCTGGACGTGGACGGCGACGGCATTCTCGACCTGGTCATCCTGCGGTCGGGCGAGGATGTGGTGATGAAGGGCGAGGGCAATTGCCATTTCCACCGCGCCAACGAGGACTGGGGTTTTGACGGCCGCGACCTGTGGTCCACGGCCTTTGCTGCCACCTGGGAGAAGGGCGATGACTGGCCGACGCTGGCCATCGGCACCTATATCGACCGCACGCAGGACGCCTTTCCGTGGGGGACATGTACCGAAAACGCGCTGTACCGGCCCAAAGGGTGCGGGTTTGCGGCGCCCATGCCGCTGAAACCCAGCTTTTGCGCGCTGTCGATGCTGTTTTCCGACTGGAACCGGACGGGCATGCCCTCGCTTCGGGTGGCCAACGACCGTGAGTATTAC
>JANXPK010000362.1 GCA_025357355.1 Rhodobacterales bacterium | reverse complement strand
TGCTGTTTGGTCCTCGGACGGCCAGGACGGCAGCGGCTATGGAATCTATGCCCGGCACTTTTCTTCTACCGGGGCCGCCCTTTCCGGCGACGTAAAAGTCAACAGCGCTACAGCGCTCGATCAAAATTATCCCTCTGTCGTGACATTGGAAGACGGCAGCTATGTGGTCGTTTGGTCTACTCCCGCCACTTCGGGCACGGGGTTCAATATCGCAGCGCAACATTACGCTGCAAATGGTTCGGCCCTCGGCGGCGAATTGGCCCTTGTCGCAGATGGTTCCTTGAACGGCACGTCGCCTGCGACAATTGCAGCATTGCGGGACGGCGGCTTTGCCCTTGCATGGGAAGCGACCGCGGGCGCCACCAACAGCAGCGAAATATTTGCCCGCAGTTTCGATTCCGCTTTCCATGCGACATCCGACGTCGCGCAAGTCAATCAGACAACCGATGGGGACCAGATCAAACCTTCGGTCACAGCGACGGCCGATGGCGGTTATGTCATTTCTTGGTCCACGACCAGAGGGGGCGTTGGTTTGGATGGGGTCTATGATCGCTATTTCGCGGCACCCGCCACGCCCGGAGGGGATGATATCATTTCGGGCGGCAACGGAAATGACACGATTAACGGCAATGGTGGTGACGACTTGCTGTTTGGCGGCAACGGCGCGGATCGATTCATCTTTCAGGGCAGTTTCGGCACCGATTTGGTCGGTGATTTCACCCATGGCTCTGACATTCTGGTTCTAACGGGTCAGGGGCTTTCGTCCTTTACCGATATTGCTAGCCGGGCCAGCCAGGTCGGCAATGACCTGCACATCCATCTCGCGGGTGGCGAAATCGTGCTGTCGGGCCACCATATTGCGGATCTGTCCTTGGCTGATTTCGTTCTCGGCTAGGCGGCGCTTCTGTCATAGGACGCGATCTCCGGCGCGGTCAAGGCCGCCCATACCCCTTCGCCAACATCACCTCACCCCCTTTCAGCGCCCAGTCCGGCCACAGGTCCTTGCGGTCGTAATACTCGGGCACTTCCGGCACCCTGTCGTCCAGCACCAG
>JANXPK010000297.1 GCA_025357355.1 Rhodobacterales bacterium | reverse complement strand
GGGCACCCTGGCCTCCTCGGCAATCGCCCGAACCCACTTGCCGAGCGTCGAAAGCCCGAGCCCCAAATCAGATGAAACCTGACGCCTGGTCAGACCGCTGGTCTGCGCGATCCGAACCGCATCCCGTTTGAACTCGTCGCAGTGTCTTGCTGCCATATCCGATCTCCTTCATGGCGATCATCGCCCTCAAAAGACCAGAACGAAACCGGGACAGGTCCAGAATGGCTATACTGACGCGGAAAAGACCAAGCTCGCCAGCATCGCAGCAGGGGCGCAGGTCAACCCGACCACGGTGGCCATGATCACGGCGCTGAATGCCTATTTCGGCTCGACGATCTGGCAGGGTGGGCCGACCGTCCCCAACATCACCACCCAAACCGTCAGCTATGCCTTGGTGCAGGGCGACTTCACCCCCGAACGCTTGATCCTGATGGACGTGGCAGGCGCTAACACGGTAACGATTCCGGCCGATTTAACCCCGGGCTTTCCGCTTACCATCATGGCCTTTGGTGCGGGACAGACCACCATCGCCCCCGGCTCGGGCGTCACACTCAAGTCGGTCGACGGCTCGCACAAACTGCGCACTCAGAATTCGACGGCCACCCTCGTGCCCCTGTCGCTGAACGTCTACCTGCTGTTCGGGGATATTATCCCGTGACGACCCTCTGGCAGATCGGCGGCGTCGGCAAGCCCGCCTCTCTTGGGACGGGCGAGATCGACGTGCAGGAAGCCCGCACGTATGTCGTGACCGGCAAAAGTGCGATCGCCATCGCAGCGCATGAACACCGCGTCTTTATCATCGTGAGGCCTTAGCCATGACTATCCTTTTCTGCGGCAACAACACCTTTGACTTCGCTGGCGGTGGCGCTGAGGTGACCGACGTTGCAGGCCGGGTTAGCGCCTATTCGGCGTCCTCGATCCTGCTGACCCTGCCTTTGAGCAGCCTGGCGGGCCTGCCAATCTTCCGCAACATCGGTTCCTATACCGGCGACTTCTGGGCGCATTTTCGGATGCACACGCCTAAGGATATGTCGGCCACCGGCACCAGCCGCCGCTTCCTGTCAATCGCGGACGAGGCTGGTGCGCTTCTGATCGCAGTCGAGGGAGTTGCCAGCGCAAGCACCTGGCGGGTCAATGCTTATGGCGACACGACAGTCGCAGGCGCGGCCTTCCCAATGGCCACCGACACGACCCTGCTGGTTGACGTGAAGGTGACGGTCAACTCGACCAACATCATCACGGAGGTCTACATCGGGGGCGTTCTCGCTTCGACCGCAACCGCTTCGAACGCAGTGGCCATCAAGGGTCAGCCCTACCGATTCACTCTGGACTGCAAGGGCCTCTCGACCTCCGGCATTACCGCCAACCGCTACCTCTACCTCTCCGAGTTCATCTTCGCCTCTGACGAGTCGACGGTCGGCCTGCGCCTGGTAACCTTGATCCCGGCTGCAATTGGCACCTATTTTGACTGGACCGGGGGCGTGGCAGAGATTTCGGACGGCAACCTTGCGACTTCCGCAATCGCCGCTGTTTCCGCGCTGAAGTTATCGTGGCTCCCTTCTGTTTACGGCGGGCCCGGTTCGCCGACCGCGATCCGGGCTGTCGTCAGCCGGGTGCGGGCGTCCAAAGGGGCAGGGGGACCGCAGCGCCTCAAACATTTCCTGCGCAAGTCTACGGTCAACTACTCCGGGACGACCGCCCTTGTCGGCGCGCTGGGCCTCGACCGCACGATGCAGGTCTGGGATAGTTGCCCATGGACTGGAGTGGCGTGGGTCACGGGCGATCTGACCAGCATGGAAGCGGGGATTGAAACGGCGGCTTGATGGGTGAGTGGCGGTCCCTTTTTCTTCCCTCATCTCCGTTCTACTTCACGGCCAACTCAATGCTCGCCCTAAAAGTCCGGAAGTCGGCATCGCCATTGGCAAAGATTGCCAACCGATGTAGCCTATGCCAGAGCAAAGGAGATTCGTGATGCCGACTTCCGGACTTTTAGGGCGAGCAGTGAGTTGGCCGTGAAGTAGAACGGAGATGAGGGAAGAAAAAGGGACCGCCACTCACCC
>JANXPK010000284.1 GCA_025357355.1 Rhodobacterales bacterium | reverse complement strand
ATACTGGCCGCCAACTTCGATCAGATGATAGCCGCGCCTGCGCACCTCGTGCAAAAAGGCATCATGGCCAATCTCTCTGTCAACATCGCGCATCGCGCGACGCACGATCCCAGCTTTTTCAACCGCCTTGGCAGTGAAAATGGCCTCACACCAGCTCGGATTTGCTATGATCGGACGAAGCATCTGCATGGGCGCAGATTTTCAAAGAGAGGTTAATCTTCGGTAAACGCGCTTTGCATTGCTGGGGCCAATGTCTAGGTTGTCGTCATGAAATTCTCCCTCCTCGACCTCGCTCCTGTCGCCGAGGGCCAGACGGCCGCCATCGCCCTTGCCAACAGCCTCGACCTTGCCCGCCATGCCGAAGCTTGGGGGTATCACCGCTTCTGGCTGGCAGAGCATCACAATATGCCCGGCATCGCCTCTGCGGCCACCTCCATCGTGATCGGTCATGTGGCCGCCGGCACAAGCACCATCCGCGTCGGTGCAGGCGGCGTCATGCTGCCCAACCATGCGCCATTGGTCATTGCAGAACAGTTCGGCACCCTTGCCACCTTGTTTCCCGGCCGGATCGACCTTGGCCTTGGCCGCGCGCCCGGCACCGACATGGCAACCGCCCGCGCCCTGCGCCGCCATATGGAGGTCGCCGATCAGTTCCCCGATGACGTCGTTGAGTTGCTGCATTATTTCGGTCCGCCCGACCCGGGAACCCGCGTCCACGCCTTTCCTGGTCAGGATACCAACGTGCCGGTCTGGATCCTCGGCTCCAGCCTTTATGGCGCGCAACTGGCCGCCTACCTGGGTCTGCCCTATGCCTTTGCCAGCCACTTTGCCCCGGCCTTGCTGGAAGAGGCGGCCCAGACCTACCGCACCACCTTTCGCCCGTCGCAATGGCTGGACGTGCCCTATTTCATGCTGGCTGCTGGCGTTGCCGCCGCCGCGACAGACGCCGAGGCGCAGTATCTGCGCTCTTCGCAAATCTTGGCCTTTGCGCGCCTGCGCACCGGCAAGCCGGGCCGCCTGCCGGCACCCGCGCACGACCTGTCAGAGATCCCGCCGCAAATCATGGCCGGGGTGACCGAGGCGCTCGCCTGCTCTGCCGTTGGTTCGCCGACCACCATCAAGGCCCGGCTTGCAGCTTTGATCGCTCGTCACCAGCCCGACGAGATCATGCT
Organism: Rhodobacterales bacterium; assembly: GCA_025357355.1. GTDB lineage: Bacteria > Pseudomonadota > Alphaproteobacteria > Rhodobacterales > Rhodobacteraceae > Stagnihabitans. The sequence continues at coordinate 6,393 of JANXPK010000284.1, read as the reverse complement.
GACCGGCATGATCCATGACCACGCAGCCCGTCTGCTTAGCTTTGAAATCGCCGCCGATGTGATGAAAGAGGTGGCCTGAACGGTCCAGATGCGACCCCGAAGAAAGGTTTAAATCTGGTTAACAGAATTTTTTATATCGTTCAATATCAGTATATTACGCTAAGGTCCGAACCTCGGACCATTCGGCTCAGATGGCCATCTGCTGGCCCATTTCAACCACCCGGTTGGACGGCAGACAGTAAAACGCGGTGGCATCCGAGGCGGATTTTGCCAGCGCGATGAAGACCCGCTCTTGCAAGAACGGCAGGCCCTGACGGCGGGCAGAGCGAAAGGTGCGGCGGTTGAGGAAGAACGACGTCGTCATGATGTCGAACTTCTCGCCCCGCTTGCGCGCCAGTGACAAAGCGCGCGGAACGTTCGGGGTTTCCATATAGCCAAAAGTCAGGATCACCCGCAGGAACTTGTCGCTCAACCGCTCCAGCGTGATGCGCTTTTCGTCCGACACCGTCGGGGTCGGAGCCACGGTCACGGTCACGATGAAGTTCTGGCTGTGCAGAACCCGGTTATGCTTGAGGTTGTGCAGCATGGCAGACGGGGCGGTATCAGGGTCCTGAGTCAAAAAGACCGCGGTGCCGGGCACCTCGATCGGCGTCGATTTGGTCAGCATGGCGATCAGCTTGACCAGCGAAATCGCACTGTCCGCCGCCTTGCGCTTGACATGGGCCGAGCCGCGCACCCAGGTCCAGATCAGCGCGGCCATTGTCGCTGCGATCATGATGGGCACGAAACCGCCATCGACCAACTTGGTCAGGTTGGCCGAAAAGAACATCACCTCCACCATCATGATCGGCGCAAGGACCGCGATCGCCACCGCCAGCGGCCATTTCCAGGCCCGGGTGACGAGCACGAAGGTCAGGATCGAGGTGATCACCATATCGCCAGAAACCGCGATGCCATAGGCCGATGCGAGATGAGAGGATGACCCAAACGCGATCACCAGCACGATCACAGCCGACATCAGGATCATGTTGACCCGGGGCATGTAGATCTGGCCGTGCTGGGTTTCCGAGGTGTGGCGAATTTCCAGCCGCGGCAACAGCCCCATCTGCACTGCCTGCTGCATCATCGAAAAGGCGCCTGAAATCACGGCCTGACTTGCGATCACGGTGGCCGCAGTGGCCAGCACGACCAGTGGCAACAGCCACGCACCCGGCGCCATCAGAAAGAACGGATCGACCGCCGCCTCGGGATGGGCCAGCACAAACGCTCCTTGGCCAAGGTAACTCAGCGCCAATGCCGGGAACACCAGGATGCCCCAGGCCAGTCGGATCGGCTTTCGGCCAAAATGGCCCATGTCGGCATAAAGCGCCTCGCCTCCGGTGACGGCCAGAAAGATCGAGCCCAACACAAAGAACGAACCCAACTGGTGCCGGGCCAGGAACCCCAGCGCGTGGCTCGGGTTCAAGGCATAGAGGATCGTGGCGTCCTCGTGCAGATGAGCGAGCCCCATGCCGCCCAAAACGAAGAACCACAGCACCATGATCGGCCCGAACAGGATGGACACCCGCTCGGTGCCCTGCGCCTGAAACAGAAACAGCCCGACGATGATTGCAAGTGTGGAAAGCACGACGAAAGGCGCGAAGCCGGGCTCGACAATGGCCATGCCTTCGACTGCCGACAGAACCGACATCGCCGGGGTGATCATGGCATCGCCAAAGAACAGCGAGATGCCTGTTACCCCGATCGCCAGGAGCCAGCCGGGACGGCGCTTCAGGGCCTGCTGGACGAGTGCTACCAGCGACAGCGTGCCCCCCTCGCCGCGGTTGTCGGCCCGCATGACCAGAGCCACGTATTTCACGGTGACAATCAGCATCAGAGTCCACAGCAGCAAAGACACGACGCCGATTACTTCGGCCCGCTGACCCTCACCACTGCCAGCGGCACGCAATGATTCTCGCAGCGCGTAAAGCGGGCTGGTGCCGATATCGCCGTAGACGACACCGATGCAGCCAATTACCAGTTTCCACAAATTCTGTGGCGATTGGTGCGGGGCGGTTTGCGGGGTAACTGCGGTTGGGTCGGCCTTAACGGGGGCCGTCTCACTCGGGATGCTGGTTTCGTTCATGACCTTGGCCGTGGACCAATCTGGCGTGCTGCCTACACCGCTGTGTCTGCAACGTCCAGCAGTGCTTCGCCGCAGTGGTACGGGGTCGCCGTATCCTGGCTCAGTTTGCCGGATTGAGCAGGCTGCGGAACAACTGGGTCAGAAAGTCCATTGCTTCGGCATAAGGGTCGTGGCCGGGACCGAGGACGCCGCGGACCTGCACTTCAAAATCGGCATAGTGTTGGGTCAGTGCCCAGATTGAAAAGATCAGGTGGGCTGGAGGAAGCGGTGCGATGCGGCCTTCGGCCATCCAGCGTTGCAGGACAACCGCCTTTTCATCGACGAGCGCCTTCAACGGGCCTTCGATGGTCGCCAGCATCCGGGGTGCGCCTTGCAGGATTTCGTTGGCAAACAGCCGACTTTCGCGCGGGAAGTCGCGGCTGAGTTCAAGTTTGCGGCGCACGTAGCCAAGGATTTCGGCAATCGGATCGCCTTTGGGGTTCATGTGGCGCAGGGGATCGAGCCAGGTTTCCAGAAGACCGTCCAAGAGGGCGAAGTAGACGGCATCTTTGGAGGGGAAATAGTAAAGGAGGTTCGGCTTGGAAAGACCCGCCGCTTCGGCGATCTGGTCGAGGGTCGCGCCGCGAAAGCCCTGCTGGGAAAAGATGTCAAGACCGGCTTCAAGAATGGCCTTGAAGTTGCGTTCCTGAATGCGGGTGCGGGGCTTGAGCATAGGGGCCTTGTCGCGGTTGCCGCTTCAGGATGGCGCAACTCGGGTCAGGATGTAAACCGGGAATGCGGTCCACGGGGGGATTTCACTCCGGAGCGGAAATGTCCGGAGTCCGGGCATCATGTTTTATCATTGATAATCAACGTATTACCCCTTCAAGTTTACCACATTTTAACTTTTGGCTCAGGTCATGCTCTACAACTATAGCGGGGCAGTAGGTGCCAGAACCAGCTTGCTCCGCGCCCAAGGCAAATGCCAATCTGCGCCCATCCTGGCCGGAGAAAACTATGCGCCCCACTTGCACCGCCACAACCCTTGTCGATGATGCCCGCGTTCGGGTCGCCCGGTTTGACTTTGCGCCGGGTGAGGAAACCGGCTGGCACCGTCATGACTTTGACTATGTCATAACGGCGGTGACCGATTGCCCGATGCGGATCGAAGAGCCGGGCGGCGGGGCGCGGCAGGTCATGGTCGCTGCGGGTTCGGCCTATCGGCGCGACGCAGGGGTCGAGCATAACGTTATCAATGACGGCGACCTGCCGATGAGTTTTGTCGAGGTTGAGTTGAAATAGCTACTTCACCACGAAACGCAGCGTCGGCGGCGGCAACACGGGCAACAGCTTGGCCAGCAGTTCCTTGGGAGGCAGCTTGCTGGGTTGCAAGGAACAGCTGTCATCCTCGAACACCACCAGCAAATTGGTTGCGAGATGGGTCTTCAAAACGGCGCAGTCCAGCAGGCTGACCAAAAGCGTTGTGCCGTCCCAGGTGGCGCCAGCATAGTCAGCTTCGCCCTTGGCGTTGGCCTGAATCAGATAATGGGTCGGATCGAGTGTGATGAAATAGTATTCGTCAAATAGCGGCGCTTCGTTATCAGCCACAGGTTCCGTGACGACATAATGATTGCCCGTGATCGTTGCCGGGCTTGGCAGTTCTGAAGTCGGCACCCAGCCCTCATCCTTGAGTTCATAGACCGCAAAGTTGAGCGGCTTGGTGCCCAGCGCCAGTGTGGCATCGGCGTCGGTGAACAGCGGTGTGGATTCATGAAGCACACAGCCGGACAGGGCGATGGCCGCGGTGATGGCAAGCAGGACAAGGCGCATGGGGTCCTCCGAACGGGCACTAATCGGCCCTGCACCCAAGATGGCAGCGGGCGGCCCGCGGCGCAATGGGGTGAAGGTTACAGCAGTCGGGCGAGGGTCTCGATCGCGTGGACGGCCAGCCGGTGGTCCTCTTCCGACGGCAGGCCGGAGACCGCGACCACAGCGACCATGCCGCAGCCATCGACGCGGATCGGCACGGCGCCGCCATGGTCGACATAATCCGCCACAGGTAGGCCATCGCCAGCCAGCGTGCGCTTGCGCTCAGCGTTTTTCAGTCCCACCAGCATGGACGAGCGGCCCATCATCATTGTCGTGTTGCCCTTGCGTCGCGCCCAATCCTCATTGGTGGCTTGCGAGCCGGGCAAGGCCGCGTGGAAGAAGGTGCGATGGGCGTTGCGAATATTGATGACGACCGGCATGCCCTTGGCGAGACCGAGCAGGATCTGACCCAGTTGCTGGGCCGTGGCCTCATCAAAGCGCGGCAGGATCAGGCGGGCTTCTTCGGCCTCAAGCGTAGCGATGTCCAATTGGAGTCCTTTCAGAGGGAATAGGCCGGGCAAAATCACCCAGCGGCGTCGACTAGGCAAGTCCCAACCCCTAGATCGCCCCGATCCCGCGCAGGATCGTGGTTTTCACCTGCTCCTTGGCCTCGCGCCATTGCCGGTCAGACAAGGGCTTGCCGCCGTTCAGGGTTTCGACCTGATGGCCGAAATCGGCATAGTGCTGGGTGGTGGCCCATAGCATGTACAAAAGGTGCTCTGGGTTGACGGGCCGCATCTTGCCCTGATCGATCCAGCGTTGGATCAGGGCGGCGCGGCCCGTGGTCCAGTCGCGCAGGGTGGTTTCAAGGTAGTCCTGGATCACTGGCGCACCGTGCATGACTTCGTAGGCCCACAACTTGGAGCCGTCGGGATGCGCGCGCGAGATTTCCATTTTCGCGTCGATATAGGCCCCGATGCCTTCAACCGGGCCCAGAGCGTTGTCCATCACTTCTGCGGCGTGCAGCCAGATCTCAAAGATGTTCTGGACGACGCGACGGTAGAGGTCCTCTTTGGTGGCGAAGTAGTAGTGCAGGTTGGCTTTGGGCAGGTCGGCCAGATCGGCAATCAGCTGCATGGTGGCGCCGCCAAACCCCGCCTCGGCAAAGACCTTTTCGGCCGCCTGCAGGATCAGCGTCACCTTCTGCTGCCGAATTTCAAGGCGGCGTGGCGAGCGGGCTTGTTGCGCCATGGCGTGCCTCAGATTTTGGTTGACCGCTTGGTCAGGTTCTGTAGCCTTTCCCTTGACCATACGGTCAGGAAACGAGTCGCGGCAAGGGGTGTTAAGACCCCTTTGGGGAGACGGCGATGGCTGAGGGCGACAATCTGCGGATCAATCCGGAGCGGCTGTGGGACAGCCTTATGGAGATGGCCAAGATCGGCCCCGGCGTGGCTGGTGGCAACAACCGCCAGACCTTGACCGACGCCGACAGTGAGGGCCGGCATCTGTTCGCGCGGTGGTGTGCCGAGGCGGGCATGACCATGGGCGTGGACAGCATGGGCAGCATGTTCGCCACGCGGGCGGGGGTGGAGGATCTGGCGCCAGTCTACATCGGCTCGCATCTGGATACGCAGCCGACGGGCGGAAAATACGACGGGGTTCTGGGGGTTTTGGGTGCGCTGGAGGTGGTGCGGTCGCTGAATGACCTTGGTGTGCGGACCCGGCATCCCATCGTGGTGACGAACTGGACCAACGAGGAGGGCGCGCGGTTTGCACCCGCGATGCTGGCAAGCGGGGTCTTCGCGGGCATCCATACCGAGGAGTACGCCAAGGCACGGCACGATCTGGACGGGCTGGCATTTGGCGACGAGTTGGCACGGATCGGCTGGATGGGGTCTGAAAAGGTTGGCGCCCGCAAGATCCACGCGATGTTCGAACTGCACATAGAGCAGGGGCCGATTCTGGAGGCCGAGGAGTGCACCATCGGCGTGGTGACCCATGGGCAGGGACTGTGGTGGCTTGAGATCACGCTGACCGGTCGCGAGGCGCATACCGGCAGCACCCCGATGGCGATGCGGGTGAACGCTGGTTTGGGGATGGCGCGGATCACCGAGCGGGTGCATCAGATCGCGATGGCGCATCAGCCAAATGCGGTGGGGGCGGTGGGGCAGGTTAAGGTTTATCCCAACAGCCGCAATGTGATACCGGGGCGGGTGGTGTTCACGGTCGACATTCGGTCGCCCGAGCAAGCCAAGCTTGACCTGATGCGGGGTGAGGTGGAGCGCGCGGCTCATGCCGTGGCGGCTGAGTTGGGGTTGGGGTGTCAGATCGAGGCTGTTGGGCACTTTGACCCGGTGACCTTCGATCCGGGGTTGGTCACGGTGGTGCGGGGGGCGGCTGAGAAGCTCGGCTATTCGCACATGGACATCGTCTCAGGCGCCGGACATGACGCCTGCTGGATCAACCGGGTGGCGCCGACA
>JANXPK010000227.1 GCA_025357355.1 Rhodobacterales bacterium | reverse complement strand
CAACGGCATGCGCATCAACATCGTCGACACCCCCGGCCACGCTGATTTCGGCGGCGAGGTTGAGCGCATCCTTAACATGGTGGACGGCGTTTGCCTTCTGGTCGACGCGGCCGAAGGCCCGATGCCGCAAACCAAATTCGTTCTGGCCAAGGCGCTGGCGCTGAACCTGCGCCCGATCGTGGTGCTGAACAAGGTTGACAAGGCCGATGCCGAGCCAGACCGCGCCTTGAATGAGGTTTTCGATCTTTTCGCCAACCTTGGCGCCAGCGACGAACAGCTTGATTTCCCTCACCTTTACGCCTCAGGTCGCAATGGCTGGGCCGATACCACGCTGGACGGACCGCGCAAGAACCTCGACGCGCTCTTTGACATGGTCGTGGCCCACGTCCCTGCCCCGCGTCAGGTCGTCGACTTGCACAAACCCTTCCGCATGCTGGCCACCACGCTTTCCGCCGACCCTTTCATCGGCCGCATCCTGACCGGTCGCGTCGAATCCGGCACCCTGCGTGTGGGCGAGACCATCAAGGCGCTGACCCGCACCGGCGAAAAGCTGGAACAATTTCGGATCTCCAAAGTGCTGGCCTTCCGTGGCTTGAACCAGACTGCGATTGAAGAGGCGCAGGCGGGCGACATCGTCACCCTCGCTGGCATGTCCAAAGCGACCGTCGCCGATACGCTGTGCGCACTGGACCAAGACATCCCGCTTCCCGCTCAACCCATCGACCCGCCAACAATCACCGTCACCTTTGGCATCAACGACTCGCCCCTGGCGGGCCGCGATGGCACCAAGGTGCAGTCCCGCGTCATCCGCGAACGCCTGTTGCGCGAAGCTGAGGTCAATGTCGCGATCAAGGTCGCCGACACCCCCGGCGGCGATGCGTTCGAGGTCTCCGGTCGCGGCGAGTTGCAGATGGGCGTCCTGATCGAAAACATGCGCCGCGAGGGTTTTGAGCTGTCGATCAGCCGCCCGCGCGTGATCTTCCGTGAGGTTGATGGCGTGCGTTGCGAGCCGATCGAAGAGGTTATTATCGACGTCGATGACGAATATTCCGGCGCCGTGATCGACAAGGTTACCGGCGAACGCAAAGGCGAGTTGGTCGAGATGAAGCCCGCTGGCGTCGGCAAGACCCGCATCATCGCCCATGTGCCCTCGCGCGGTCTGATCGGCTATCACGGTCAGTTTCTGACCGACACCCGCGGTACCGGTGTTTTGAACCGCATCTTCCATGCCTGGGCGCCGCACAAGGGCCCGATCCAGGGCCGCCGTCAGGGCGTTCTGATCTCGATGGAAAACGGCTCCTCCGTGCCCTATGCGCTGTGGAACCTTGAAGAACGGGGCCGCATGTTCATCGGACCGCAGGAAGCCGTCTATGAAGGCATGGTCATCGGCGAACATGCCCGCGACAACGACCTTGAAGTCAATCCGCTGAAGGGCAAGAAGTTGACCAACGTCCGCGCCTCCGGCACCGACGAGGCCGTGCGCCTAACGCCGCATATCAAGATGAGTCTGGAAGAAGCCATCGCCTATATCGACGATGACGAGTTGGTCGAGGTTACGCCCAAGATCATCCGCATGCGCAAGCGCATCCTCGGGTCGAACGACCGCAAGCGCAACTCGCGCATCGCGTAAGGCGTTATTCTGCCGCCTCGACCACCATCAGATCACGTTCGCACGCGCCCTCGGCCTGGGCGCGGGCGGCGGAATAGGCCGGGGAGTGGTAGCACTCCACCGCCTTTTCCAGGCTCGGGAACACCGCCACCACGTTGCGCTCCCGCGGCGCGCCCTCCAACTGGACATAGCGCCCACCCCGGGCGAGGAATTTGCCGCCGTGAGCTGCTATCGCCGGGCCCGCCAGGGCCGCGTATCGGCCATAGGCCTCGGCATTGGTGACATGCACGTGGGCGATCCAGAAGGCCTGGGGCATCTTTACACCATTAATGCTGAGTTAACTTTGCTTTGCAGAAGCGCAATTGCGTCTTGTAATTTCTCGAGGTTCGGGACCCCGGCTTGAGCCAAATCAGGACGCCCGCCTCCGCCAGACCCTCCCATAACGGCTGCGATCTCTTTGACCAGATCGCCAGCCTTCAAGCGATCTGTCAGGTCTTTGGTGAACGTCACGGTGACAGTCGACCCGGTTGGGGTTGTGTTTGCAAGAAGCGCAAAGCCTGAACCGAGCTTGATGCGAACCTCATCGGCGAGGACTTTTACGCGATCATTGGATATCCCAGTCTTGGAAAGATCTGCCAAGGCGTAATTTAGATTCTGAGTCCTATCATACTTAACTGCTTCGCTAGCGAGCCGCGCTCGTACCTCATTGAGTTCTCTTTCCAGGGTCGATGATTTGGATATCAGAACCTTTAAACGGTCTACCACCTCGGCGGGCGAAGCTTTCAGCGTCGCCGCTACTTCCGCCAACCTCGCATCCTGTCCGCGCAGATAGTCCAGCGCCGCCTGACCCGTCAGCGCCTCGAACCGACGCACCCCTGCCGACGAGGCACTTTCGCCCAGCGACACGAAGGCCCCGATGTCGCCAGTACGGCGTACGTGGGTGCCGCCACACAGCTCCAGACTATAGGTCCTACGATCCGCGCCCTTGCCCGAACCCTCCAGCACCCCCATCGAAACGACGCGGACTTCATCGCCATATTTCTCGCCAAATAGTGCCTGCGCGCCCAAGGCACGGGCGTCGTCCGGGGTCATGATCCGCGTCTCCACGGCGCCATTCTGGCGGACAAAGCTGTTCACCTCGACTTCGACCTGCGCAAGTTCCGCTGCACTCATCCCCTGCCCATGGCTGAAGTCAAAACGCAACCGGTCTGGTGCGTTCAAGCTGCCGCGCTGGGCCACGTGATCGCCCAAAGCCCGCCGCAGCGCCTCGTGCAGCAGGTGGGTTGCCGAATGGTTGGCACGGATTTGCGCGCGCCGCTCGTGCGACACTTCCAGTTTGGCGGGCTGACCTTTGAGAATCGATCCCTCGACCACCCGTGCCACATGACTGAACACGCCCGCCGATTTCTTGGTATCGGTGACTTCCGCCAGTCCGGTCTGGCTGCGGATCAAGCCCGCATCGCCGACCTGCCCGCCGCTTTCGCCATAAAACGGTGTCTGGTTGACCACGATCTGCACAGTCTCACCCACCGCCGCCGCGCCAATCGCCGCCCCGTCGCGAA
>JANXPK010000134.1 GCA_025357355.1 Rhodobacterales bacterium | reverse complement strand
TCTAGAAGAATCCGCGCGGGATCAGACGGTTCTCATAGGCCTCGCGCTCCAGCCCTTCACGGAAATCGGGATGGGCGATGCCGATCAACAGCTGCGCCCGCTCGGCCACCGTCCGCCCTTTCAGGTTCACGATGCCATATTCGGTCACCACATACATCATGTCGGTCCGCGGCGTCGTCACGATATTGCCCTTGGTCAGGGCCAGTACGATCCGGCTGCGTGGCTCGCCCTTCTTGTCGTAAGTCGAGGCCAGGCACATGAAGCTTTTGCCGCCCTTGCTGGCATAGGCCCCGCGCGCGAACTGCAACTGCCCCCCGGTGCCCGAGATATGGCGGTGCCCGTCAGACTCTGACGCCGCCTGGCCCTGCAGGTCCATCTGGGTGGTGTTGTTGATCGCCTTCACCCGATCATTCTGCATGATCATATGCGGCATGTTGGTGTAGTCGACCGGATGAAACTCGATGTCCGGGTTCTGATGGATGGCGTCATAGAGGTATTTCGAGCCGAGGCCGAAGCTGCACACGATCTTGCCGGGGTCAAGCTGCTTGCGCGATCCGGTGATCTTGCCGCCGCGGTAAAGGTCGATGATGCCGTCGGTCAACATCTCGGTATGGATGCCCAGATCGGCGATGCTGCTGTCTTTCAACAGCGAACAGACCGCGTTCGGCATGCCACCGATGCCGATCTGCAGACAGTCGCCATCCTCCAGCTCATTCGCGATCAACTGCGCCACGGCCCGGTCGACAGCGGATGCCGGCCCCTTGGGCAGTTCCGGCAGCGGGGCATCGTCGCCCGGGATGACAAAGTCCACGTCGCTGACATGCACCCCCGTCGCCACCCCCATGACGCGCGGCATGGTGGCGCATTCCTCGACAATCACCATCCGCGCCCGTTCGATCACGGCACCATGCCACAGATTGGCCGGGCCGAAGTTGAAGTAACCCTGCGCATCCATCGGGGCGCATCTGAGGATCACGATGTCCACCGGGTCGATGAAGCGGCGGTAGTAGTCGGGGATCTCGCCCAGATTGACCGGCAGATAATGGGCAATCCCCGCGTCATGCATCTTGCGGTCGGTGCCGCCGAAATGGCTGGAAAACCAGAAGAACCGCGTGCCATCGGGGTCTGCCCCCATCACCGCGCGCGGCCGGGTCGACAGGCAAGAGCGGATCTTGACCTTGTGCAACTCGTCGCGCCGCCGGGCAAGGGCGCGGTCGAACTCGTCGGGCTGACACAGCACGGCACCGTAGTCGAGCCACATGCCCGACTGCACCAAAGCCGCCGCCTGATCAGCCGATATGCGTTGGCCCGGATTTTGCAGGTTTCGTGACATTGGTCCCTCCGACTTGGGCGCAGTCAATCACGAGACGGGGCGTCGGAATAGCACGATTCCGACCTGCGACGGCCTAGCCTTGACCCAACTTGCGGGGACCTGGCACGACTCACTGGTAAAACTGCTGCGGTTTCGCTAGAGTTGTTCTCTGTCTGTTCCTTGGGTGTCATGTCGTTCATCGAGCTTTGCGCACTCTCCAATTTCACTTTCCTGACCGGGGCATCGCATCCCGAAGAATTCATGCTGCGTGCGGCGGAACTGGGGTTTGACGGGCTGGCGGTGGCCGATGTGAATTCGGTCGCGGGCATCGTGCGGGCCCATACCAAGGCGCGCGAGATGGCGCGGGACGGCGGGCCGCGTCTGCGGCTGATCCCGGCGGCGCGGCTGGTGCTGCGGGATGGCTTCACGGTGACGGCCTTGCCCGAGGATCGGGCGGGCTGGGGTCGGCTGTGCCGCCTTTTGACCCTGGGACGCAGGCGGGCGGAGAAAGGGTCGTGCGATCTTGGCTTGCAGGACCTTGTGGACGGCGGTGCGGGGATGGCGCTGCTCTTTCACCCTTTGCAGGACCGGCACCGTTCGGCAGACAAGGCCTGGTATTCACAAGCGGAGCGGCTGGCAGCGGCCTTTCCGGCCAAGTGCCACCTGCTGCTTGCCCCGCGCTATGACGGTCAGGACCTCGGCCGGTTCGCGCGGGAGGAGCGGCTGGCCAAGCGGCTGGGGGTGGCGACGGTCGCTTCGGCCCAGCCGATGATGCACCACGGCGCACGGCGCAAACTGGCCGATGTGCTGGCCGCAATCCGGCTGGGGGTGCGGATCGAGGATCTGGGCCTGGGCGCCGCCCCGCACGCCGAACAGCGCCTGCGCTCCGAGGCCGAGATGCTGCGGCTGTACAGGGGCTTTGAGGGTGCGGTGCATCGGGCGGGGGCATTGGCGGCGACCTTGCACTTTTCGCTCGACGAGCTGCGCTATGAGTACCCGTCCGAGATTACGGGTGGTGAAACTGCGGCGGGGCGGTTGCAGCGGCTGGCCGAGGCCGGTCTGCTTTGGCGTTATCCGGCCGGGGCGACCGAGAAAGTCCGTGCCCAGATGGCGCATGAGTTGGACCTGATCGCCAAACTGCGCTACGAGCCCTATTTCCTGACCGTGCACGACATCGT
>JANXPK010000133.1 GCA_025357355.1 Rhodobacterales bacterium | reverse complement strand
ATCTGATCATAGGCCTTGAATTCGCCGAAATACTTGGTGATCGCCGCCGTCAGCGTCGTCTTGCCGTGGTCCACATGGCCGATCGTGCCAATGTTCACATGCGGCTTGTTGCGTTCAAACTTTGCCTTGCCCATCAGGGTCGCCCTCGGGTTAAGGGGGTCGCCGCAATCCCAGACTGCTGACCCCGACCTACACGCGCGGCGACTTAAGGCCCTCGCCCGGGAAAATCAAGCCCGACGTGCGTGCAGGGCGTGGCGATCTGGCCTTGCTGCCCTGCCGGTGATAGCCCGGGGACAGCCCTTTGGGCCGAAAGGGGGACCGGGCCATCACGCTTGTCCTCGGCATTCCGCTTCCGTCGACCAGCCCGGTGTTTCTGGCGCTGGTTGCCTTTCACGTTCTTTTCGGAGTGATGGCAGTGGTGGTGGGCGTCCTGGCCATGACGGCCCGCAAGGGCAGCCCGCGTCACACCCGCTTTGGCACCTGGTATTTCCGGGCGCTCTGCGGGGTTGCGGCGACGATGGCGGGCCTTGCAGCGATGCGGTGGTCCGAGGATGCGGTGCTGTTCTTGCTGGGGGCACTGTCGCTGGCCTCGGCCTGGGTCGGCCGCTGGATCGCCCGACGCAAACCACCGCAATGGCCCCGACTGCACCTCTGCCTGATGGCCCTGTCCTATGTGCTGCTGGTGACCGCGTTCTACGTCGACAACGGCAGGTTCCTGCCGTTCTGGCGCACGCTGCCGCCGCTGGCCCTATGGCTGGGGCCGGGGGCTGTCGCAGCGCCTTTTGTCGTCAACGCGCTGTTGCGTCACCCGCTGATCCGAACCCGTCCGCCTGGTCGGCACTCCTGACAGCTCAGGGTTTCGGGCTGACGGGGGCCGGCGTTGGTGGCAGTTTCAGCCACTCGGGATGCTCCAGCAGGTACTTCTGGACCGCCAACGCCGCGCGATAGGCCATGCGGGCCATCTGCTGGTCCTTGGTCTGGGTCCAGCCTGACCCGATGACGCTTTCGGGCGATACGCCCTCGACCATGGTCAACTGCTTGCCGCCGGGGTTCAGTTCCTTCTGGGTCGCGTCGTCAAACACATGCACCGTCACGATCAGCGCCGAATGCGGCGACAACACCACCGGAATGCCGGGCGGCGCCAGAATATAGGCGTCGACATTGATGCCGAAATTGTAGATGTGGTTGCCGTCATAGCGTCCGAAGCGGTCAGCCATGGCCTTGGTCACGGCCGCTTTCCACTCATCCGCTGTCGCCTTGCGCGAGATGTCGGGGGCTGCGGCCCGATCAGCCAGAACGATGTTCAGCCCCATCACGAAATCGCCCAGCGGCACCGGCGGCCTTTTCAGGTCGTTGGTTTCGCAGGCCGCCAGCAGCGCCAGACAAAGGCTCAGGACAACAAGGCGCAGGTCGGTCATGCGCAGTCCAGTCATGTCGCGAATCTCCATCGGACCGGGGTGGCGGTCCTGCCGGGATAGCCTTGACCGAGGCACATGGCAACCGTCGGTGCCCATCGTTGTTGCCGCCCGACCCGCCGGGGCTATATGCTGGCAACGCGGAGGCAGTCATGGGCAAGATCGACAACGTCGCGGCAAATCTTCCGGTTCGGGTGCCGCTGCATTCGACGCCGATGGGCATCTGGGGCTCGTTCCGCGCCGGGCGGCGCAACGTGCTGGAACTGATCCCCGAAATTGCCACCCGCGCGCCGATCCTGTCGGGCACCACCGGCAAACGCTGGCACATGCTGATGGACCCCGACGGCCTGCGTCATGTCCTGCGCGACGCGGTGGACAACTACCCCAAGTCCATGGTCACCAAACTGATCCTCGGGCCCGCCATCGGCAACTCTCTCTTCGTGGCCGAGGGGGCGGAATGGCTGTGGCAGCGCCGCACCGCCGCACCGGTGTTCAGCCACCGCAACATCGCCGCCCTCGCCCCTGTGATGACCGCCGCCGCCACCCGCGCCGCTGACCGGTTTGCCGCCGCTGCCGGTTCCGGCGCGAGTGGCGGTCGCGCCATCGACGCCTTTGACGAAATGGTCACCGCCACGTTCGAGGTCATCGCTGATGTCACCCTGTCGGGCGGTGAAGGCTTTGACCGCGCTTCGGTGCACAAGGCGATCGAGGATTACATCGGCCAGACCGCCCGCCTGTCGATGCTGGACATTCTGGGTGCCCCCGCATGGGTGCCACGGCCGGGGCGGATGTTCTCGGCGGCCACCATGCGCCAGATGAAACAGACCGCCGATCAGGCGATCCTCAGCCGCAAGACCCGCGGCCCCTCGCCCGTGCCGGACCTGCTGGACCTGCTGCTGGCGGGCGAAGACCCCGCCACTGGTCGTCGCATGACGGTCGACGAATTGCGCGACAACCTCCTCACCTTCATCGTTGCCGGGCATGAAACCACCGCCCTGACACTGGCCTGGTCGCTGTACCTCTGCGCCTTTGACCCCGCCGTGCAAGATGCAGCCCGTGCCGAGGCGCAGGCGGCGCTCGGTGACCGCGGCGCCACCACTGCCGATATCCCGCGAATGCCCCTGATCCGCCGCATCGTCGACGAGGCGCTGCGCCTTTACCCGCCTGCCGCCTTTCTCGCCCGCACAGCGCAAAAGGCCGATACGCTCCTCGGGCGCGAGGTGCGCGCGCAGGATACCGTCATCCTGCCGATCTACGCCCTGCACCGCCACCACGCCCTGTGGCAGAACCCCGACGGCTTTGACCCGGCCCGCTTCCTCACCGCGCCACAGCGGTTTTCCTACCTGCCCTTCGGCGACGGCCCGCGCATCTGCATCGGCGCCTCATTCGCCTTGCAAGAGGCGGTGATCATCCTCGCCACCCTGCTTGCCCGTTTTCGCTATGGCCCGGTTCCGGGCAAGGACCCCAAGCCCGTGATGATCCTGACCCTGCGTCCGCAAGGCGGGGTCTGGCTGGCGGTGGAGCGGGTCTGACACGGGCGGACCTTTTGCAAGCCGCTGGCAGAGGTCCGGTGATGGTCCGAACCTCGGACCAATGCTTTTATCGTTATAAGTCATATAGATAGCATTTTTCATTAACCTGAAATAAAGGATTTGAAACGGCCCTTCAATCTGGAAGTGACGGTAAGTCCAGCGGGATTTCCACGGGCTTTGCCCCTTTCCATCTGCCATCCAGCAGCATTTCCGGTGAAAATAGGCGGGTTGGGATGACGAGCGGCCTGTTGCGCGAAACCGTCGCACTATTCCCTGAGTAAAACACTCAGCAATCTTGACGACCTCCTGTGGCGCAGTTATGCCTGACAAGAACACTCGCCTATAGGCTATGAAAATGACCAAACCTTCCCGCCCGACCCAGCCGCGCCGCTGGAGCAGCCTTGCCTTTGGCGCGGGCGTCACACTGGCCGCCATGCCCGCGCTGGCCGATCTGCACCGCGCGCCGCCGGTCACGCTGGCCTCGCCCGATGCGCGCCCGTGGCTGGCGCAGGCGCAAGGCGGCGAAGGGGGCGAGGCGGGGGTGACGGCAAGCGCCCCTCCCATCGCCGCCTATCTCGCGACCCTGTCGATCGTCGAGGGCCACATGCTGGCCGCCCGTGATCTGTACGTGCTGGGGCACCCGGACCTTGCGGTCGAGCTGTCCGGCCATCCGCAGTCAGAGGGCACGCTTGACGCCCTGCGCAAAGACATCGCCACCCGCAAGCTGCCTGACCCCGCCGCGGACATCACCAGCTTTATCGCCACCTTGAAAGCGGGCGCAGCACCAGCCGAAGTCGATGCCGCCCTCGCCGCTGTCTCGCAGGTTCTGAATGCCGACGCCGCGTCAGAAACCAGCCAGACCCGCGCCCGGTTTGACGGGGTGGTGCTGCTGTTGAAGGCCGCCGCCAACGAATACTCCGCCGCCCTCAACGACGGCACAGTCGCCGATCCGATGGGCTGGCACGAGGCGCTGTCGTTCGTCGCCCTTGCCCGCCTGCGTCTGACCGACCTTGCCGCGGTGCCACTGTCGGCCAAGGCCGCGCCCAAGGCGCTCGCCGCGCTGACCGAGGCGGATGCGGCCTTTGGCGACCCCAAGGCCGCAACGCTGCTGGCCGGTGACCCACAAATTCTGCTGGGTGTCGCCGCCCGTGCCGAACTGATCGCCTCGTCGGTGCGCTGATGATGCTGCTGGTCGCGGCGCTGCTGACCCCAGCCGAGACCCGCGTCCTGCGCGAGGCGGCGGGCGAACTGGCCTTTGGCGACGGCCGCGCGACGGCGGGCCAGCACGCGCGGACGGTCAAGGCCAATGATCAGGCGCAGCCCTCACCCGACCTCGACGCGATCATGACCAAGGTGGAAACCGCCCTAGCCGCAAGCCCGCTGTTCCGTTCCGCCGCCCGGCCCCGCGCGATGACCCGGCTGATCCTGTCGCGCTACCGGGCGGGGCAGACCTACGGGTTGCATGTCGATGACGCGCTGATGGGCGGGCTGCGCACCGATCTGTCGTTCACCCTGTTCCTGTCGGACCCCGCCACCTATGACGGCGGGGCGCTGGTCATCGAGGACACGTTCGAGGCCCGTGCCATCAAGCCTGCGGCGGGCGATCTGATCCTCTATCCCGCCACCACCCTGCACCGGGTCGACCCTTTGACCCGCGGCGAACGGCTTGCCATCGTCGGCTGGGTGCAAAGCCTGATCCGCGATCCGGGCCAGCGCGAGATCCTGTTCGACCTTGATCAGGCCGTGGACGCCTGCTTTGCCCGCGACGGCAAAAGCGATCAGTTCGACCGCCTCGCCAAGACCCGCGCCAACCTTTTGCGGATGTGGGCCGAAGTCTGACTGAGCTCAGATGATCAGGAAATCCGTGGCATCAAGAACAGTCCCGGCGCCCAGATGGGCGATCAGGATTTGGGCACGCGGCCCGTTTTCGTCAAGATCTGCCCACAACTGCCCGGTCGCCTGATCATAGATGATCCCCTGCGCCGCCGTCACCGCCGATGTACCCAGGTGGAAATGCGCCGCCGCCAAGGCCCCCGGCCCGCCAAGATTGGTGAAATCGAATGAGTTGATCCGCAGAACATCCACGCCATGGTGAAAGTCGTGGATC
>JANXPK010000114.1 GCA_025357355.1 Rhodobacterales bacterium | reverse complement strand
CAGACATGACAGGCAGCGGTCGATATGCTTGACCGTCCGCGCATCGGCGGGTCGCCCGGTTTCCAGCATTTCCTTGATCAGATAGATGCGGCCACGCGGGCTGTCGGCTTCATCGCCCAGCACCTGATAAGTCGGACAGGTGGCCGTGCAAAACCCGCAATGCACGCAGGCGCGCAAGATGGTGTTGGCCTCGGCCAGCTTGGGGTCGGCCAGTTGCGCCGCGCTGAAGAAGGTCTGCATCAGCCTGTCACCCCCGGCCCGAGAATTCCCCTTGGATCGAACTTGGCCTTGATCCCCGTCGTCAGGGCCGCCACCGCCGGTGTCTCGGGCTGAAATACCCGGCCAACACCGCGCATCAGCGTCGCATGACCGCGCCCTGCCAGATGCGCCCGCACGTCGACCTCGGGACCAGCCAACAGCCAGATCAACCCGCCGCCCCAGTCAAACACCGCCTCCGCCGCCAGCCCTTTGACCACTTCCGCCGCATCGCTAGGCTTCACAGAAACCCGCCACACATTCCCCGCCCGCCCGGCAAAAGCCGTCACATCCCTGACCCCAGCCCAAAGGACGTCCGACGCCGCCCCCTGCACAATGTCCCATTCCCCACCCAGCCGCGCCCGCAGCGCACCGCTGCGATAGGCCACCGATCCCGCCATCCCCTCAACCCGGATCAGCACCCGCCCGCCGGCATAAGCAGCCCCGCTCACATCCATGGGTGAGCCCAGTGCGGCCCGCAGCGCCGCCAGTCCCGCCTCCAACCCCCGCGTGCCCACCAGCGTCGCCTCCGCCTCCGGCACCGCCTGCACCCGGAACGCGACCTCGGTGATCACCCCCAACCCACCGTGCGAACCCACCATCAGCTTGGTCAGGTCAAGCCCCGTCACATTTTTCATCACCCGCCCGCCCGCCTTGACGACGCGCCCGGTCCCGTCGACAAACCGCACCCCCAACACCTGATCCCGGCACGCCCCGACCTGCACCCGCCGTGGACCCGAGGCATTGGTCGCCACCACCCCGCCCAGAGTCGAAGCCCCGCCGCGCCCCAAAAGCCCGCGCAAATCCGGCACCTCGAACGCCAACCGCTGCCGCTCGACCGCCAGCACTGCCGCCACCTCCGCCAGTGGCGTCCCCGCCCCCGCGACCAGCGTCAGCGCCCCAGGCTCGTAAATCCGCACCCCGGACAACGCCCCGGTTTCCAGCACTTCTCCCACCTGCGGCACTATGGCCCGCGTCCCTCCGCCCCGCACAAACACTGGCGCCTCGCGTATGCGCAGCACCTCCGCCAGTTCCGCCTCACTCCCGATGCGCATCTTCATCTTTTCCCAAATATCCTCGGGTGAGTCATTGGTGTCGCCATTGGTCCGGGATACCAATGACTCGGGGGCAGACAGCCCCGGCTCTCTCAACCCGCGCGCCGCCCGGCGGTCAAAGTCAGCGGAAACACCTTTGCCGGGTTCAACAGCCACAAGGGGTCGAACACATCCTTGATCCGCAACTGCGCCTCCAGATCGGCATCCGAAAACTGCACTCCCATCAGATCGCGCTTTTCCACCCCGACGCCATGCTCGCCGGTCAGACAGCCGCCAACCTCGACGCACAGTCGCAGGATTTCGGCCCCGAACCCCTCGCACTTTTCCAGATCACCGGGTTTGTTGGCATCGTACAGGATCAACGGATGCAGATTGCCGTCGCCCGCGTGAAACACATTGGCCACCGCCAGCCCGACCTCGGCACTCATCTCGCGGATCCGCCGCAACACGAACGGCAGTTCTGAAACAGGAATAGCCCCGTCCAGACACATGTAGTCCGCAATGTTGCCCATCGCGCCAAACGCCGACTTGCGGCCCAGCCAGATGCGGCGGCTTTCCTCCTCTGACCCGCTTTCGCGATAGGCAACCGGGTTGTGGCGCTGCGCAATCGCCTTGATCCGCGCCAGTTGCTCGTCAATCTCCGCCCCCGACCCCTCGACCTCGACGATCAGCAGCGCCTCGCAATCGGGGTAACCGGCGTGGGCAAAGGCCTCGGTCGCTTCGATGCAGGGCCGGTCCATGAACTCGATGGCCACCGGCAGCAACCCGGCTTTGATGATGTCGGCGACGCAT
>JANXPK010000112.1 GCA_025357355.1 Rhodobacterales bacterium | reverse complement strand
GCCGCGCACGATCTGCTGGTCAGGCCAGGTGGCGCGGAAGACCACCGCAACCGGGCAATCGGAGCCAAGGATCGGGGTCAATTCAGCAACCACCTCGGCCAAGGCATGAACTGACAGGTGAATTGCCAGCGTCGCCCCGGTAGCGGCAAAGGCCGCCAGATTTTCACCGGCAGGCATGGCCGAGGCGCGACCGCCCTGCCGGGTCAGGATCACCGATTGCACCAGGCCTGGCAAAGTCAGCTCCACTTCCAGCACCGCCGCCGCAGCCGCAAACGATGGCACTCCCGGCGTCACGTCATAGGTAATCCCCAGCGCGCGCAGGCGGCGCAACTGCTCGCCCATCGCCGACCAGACCGACAGGTCGCCCGAATGCAGCCGCGCCACGTCCTGCCCCGCCGCTTGCGCCTGCACCATCTCGGCCAGGATGGCATCCAGCGACATGGGGGCCGTGTTCACGATCCGCGCCCCCGGCGGGCAGTGCGCCAGAATCTCCACCGGCACCAAGGAGCCTGCGTACAGGCACACCGGACAAGCGGCGATCAGATCGCGGCCCCGAAGGGTCAACAGATCCGCCGCCCCCGGTCCGGCCCCGATGAAATGCACCGTCATGCGCCCGGCCCCTCTGCAATCGCCACGACGGCCATGCCGTCAGGCGAGGTTACCCGCGCCTTGACCAGTCGCGCCCCCTTCCCCGCCGCCACCAAAGCCGACGCTTCTGCCACCGAACCAGTGCCGTACAGCGCCGCAACCTGCTCTGATCCCTGCCGTGGGCAGGCGGCCAATGCTGCCCGGCTTACCCCCAAAAGCGGCAGGTCCAGATCGCGTGCCAGTTCAGTCATCCCGGCCAACTTGTCCTCGACCGTGGCAAGAACGTCTGCGTCACCCCCCGCCAAGGCATAGGCCGCACGCAAGCTGTCCAATCCCGCCGCTGAGCGAAAGCCGAACCCCGCAACCCTCATATAACCACGCTCCACTGCACGACGGGCCGCATCGGTTGCCAGCCGCGCCGCGTGCCCAAGGGGGCCGCTTCAGCCAGATCGATCCGCAGCAAATGACCGCCATGGCGCGCCGCCCATGCCGTCAGCAGCGCCTCGGTTTCCAGCGTCACCGCATTGGCAACCAGTCGGCAACCTTGCGGCAACAGTGTCCACAACCGCTCCAGCAGCGCCTCCGACGCACCGCCGCCGACAAAAACCACATCCGGGCGCGGCAGGCTGTCCAGCCCTTCAGGCGCCCGGGCTTCGGTCAGATGAAAGCGGTGGCCAACACCGAACACTTCGGCGTTGCGGCAAGCCCGGATGGCGCGCAGCGGGTCCGACTCGACCGCGTAGGCCAGGCTGGCAGGCGCCGCGAGCAGAAACTCAACGGCGATGGACCCCGAACCCGCCCCGATGTCCCACAGCACCTCACCCGCGCGGGGTGCCAATGCCGACAAGGTCAGGGCGCGGACCGGGCGTTTGGTCAACTGACCGTCGTGGTCAAAAAGCGCATCGTCCAGCCCGCTGGCGCGCGACAGACCGAGCCCCTGCGGCCAGATTCCTACACACACAAGCGCGGAAATCTCTGTCTCTTCATAGCTTTCCGCCACAAAGCTCCAGCATTTTTCACGCGGTCCGCCCAGCGCCTCCAGCACATGAATATTCGAGACGCCAAAGCCGGTTTGCCGCAAATACTCCGCCAGTTCCCCAACGGCGTCCCCATCGCGCAGCAGGCACAGAATACGCTGCTCCCGTGCCAGCACCGGACGCAACCGCGTCATTGGCGCCGCGTGCAACCCCAGACAGATCACTTCTTCCAGCCGCCAACCCAAGCGCGCCGCCGCCAGCGAAAAGGTCGATACGGCGGGAAAGGTCCGCCATTCCGTTGGGTCAAGCACCGCCGCGAGCGACCCGCCCACCCCGTACCAGAACGGATCGCCCGAGGCCAAAGCCGCCACCCGCTGCCCGCGATGGGCCAAAAGCGGGTCCAGTGAAAACGGCAGCGGCCATTCGCGCCCCTCTATCGCCAGCAGGTCCAGATGCCGTCGCCCACCAAAGACGATTTCCGCCGCTTGCACTGCTTCGCGGCTTGCGGCTGACAGTCCCGCCGGTCCATCCTCGCCGACGCCGATGATCGATAGCCAGGGCTTAGGCATGACACGCATCCTTCTGCTGGGCGGCACCACCGAGGCCAACCTGATGGCGCAAGCACTGGCCGCTGCGGGAATGGATGCCGTCTATTCTTATGCCGGTCGCACCGCTGAACCGGCGCCGCAGCCCTTGCCCCGGCGGACCGGCGGCTTTGGCGGGGTGGAGGGTCTTGTGACCTATTTGCGCGCCGAAGTGATCACCGAGGTGATCGACGCCACTCACCCCTTTGCCGCCGAGATGAGCCGCCACGCCATCGAAGCCTGCGCCACGGTTGGCGTGCCACTGGCAGCGCTCGAACGCTCGCCTTGGCGCCCGGAACCTGGCGACCGCTGGACCGTCGTTGCCGACGAAGCAGCGGCAGCGCTGGCCCTGCCTCCGCAGCCGCAGCGAGTATTCCTGGCTATCGGTCGTCAGACCCTGAGCGCCTTCGCCAGCGCGGCGCAGCACCACTACCTCTTGCGCTTGGTCGATCCGCCGACAGCAGCTCTGCGCCTGCCGAAAGCTGAAATTGTGATTGATCGCGGACCGTTCCGGGTCGAAGGTGATGTCACGTTGCTCCGCCAGCACCATATTGACATCGTCGTCGCCAAGAATTCCGGCGGTGAGGGCGCGCGCGCCAAGGTCGATGCCGCGCGCCAGCTTGGACTGCCGATGGTGATGATCGGCCGCCCCGCCCTGCCCGCCCGGCTGACCTTGGCCTCGGTCGCCGAAGTGATGAATTGGCTCGCTCATTCCGCGCTCCGCCGCGTGTAGACGAACCGCCCGACGCGGCGGGTGGCAGAGTTGCCGAGAATGACGACCGTCCGCATATCCGCCATCTCCGCCCGCGCTTCGGCTAGCGTCACGGTGACGATATGCTCCTCAGGCATCGAGACGGCGCGAGCAAAGCCGATCAACCGCTGCGGCCCGCATTCCTCGCGCAAAACCTCCAGCACCCGGCCAAAGCCGTCCGGTCGGCTGGTCGAACGCGGGTTGTAAAAAGCCATGGCGAAATCGGCCTGCGCCGCCAGCCGCAACCGCCGTTCGATCAGCGCCCAGGGCTTGAGGTTGTCCGACAGGTTGATGGCGCAAAAGTCGTGACCCAGCGGCGCGCCAATCGCGGCGGCAGCGGCCAGCATGGCCGTGATGCCGGGCAGCACCCGAATGTCGAGCCCCTGATACTGCGGTGCCGCCTCCAGCGCCTCGAACACCGCCGAGGCCATGGCAAAGACGCCGGGATCACCTGAAGACACCACCACAACCCGTTGACCCTGCTGTGCCATTTGCAAAGCTCTGGTCGCGCGATCCAACTCGACCCGGTTGTCGGATGAATGCAAGGTCAACCCGGAACGCGGAGCAATCCGGGCCACATAAGGAATATAACCGACGACGTCGGTCGCTTCGGCCAAGGCCTCAGCCACCTCGGGCGTCACCATCTGGTCCGCTCCCGGCCCCAATCCCGCAATGACCAGCCAGCCCGTCATCCGGCACCTCCCGGCCTGCGACCATGGCCGTGAACCAGCACGATGGAGAAATAGCTGCAGTCGCCCGGAAAATCGGCGATCTTGCTAACCCTCTCGCCCGGCATGGTGCCATGCTCGACGATCCAGGCCTCATCCAAGCGCCCCGCAGCCGCCAGCGCCGCTCTGATCCGCCCCAGATTGCGGCCGGTTTTCATGACGACCACCGCATCCGCCGCCCGCATGTGCCGCGCAAGGTCGGCCTCGGGCAGGGTGCCCATCAGCACGGTCAAAACGTCGTCGCCCCAAGTGAAAGGCCGACCGGTCGCCGTCCAGCAGCCCGACATGCCGGTGATGCCGGGGACGACCTCTATCTCGGCCAGGCCTTGCAAGCGGCTGTAAAGATGCATGAAAGAGCCGTAGAAGAACGGATCGCCCTCGCACAACACGATGACGTCATCGCTGCGGCTCAGCTTCAACAACCGCGCCGCCCAATCGTCATAGAATGCCGACAGCGCGGCGTCATACTCTGCACTGTCAAAGGCCAGCTCGGTGGTGACCGGGTATTCCATCGCGCATTCGACGACACCGTCCGGCAACAGCCCTTCGACGATGCGACGGGCCTGACCTGGCCTGCCGGCCTTGCGAAAATAGGCGATCTGCCGGGCCGAAGTGATCAGCCGGTGCGCACGCAGGCTCATCAGATCGGGGTCGCCGGGGCCAAGGCCGGTGCAGATGATCTTGCCCATCCTATTCCTTTCGTGCCGCCAGCGCGTTGACCGCAGCCACCGTGATCGCCGAACCGCCAAGCCTGCCGTCGACGATCACACAGGGGGCAGGCATCGCCAACATCAGAGCCGCCTTGGATTCCGCAGCGCCGACAAAACCGACCGGGCAGCCGATGATCGCGGCGGGGCGCGGGCAGTCGGGGTCTTCGAGCATATTCAGAAGGTGAAACAAGGCCGTAGGGGCGTTACCTATGGCCACGACCGCGCCGCCAAGTTCAGTCCGCCACAATTCCAGCGCCGCTGCGGAACGTGTGGTGCCCATCGCCTGCGACAGGTCCAGCACCCCTTCGTCATGGAGGGTGCAGATCACCCGGTTCCCCCCAGGCAGCCGCGCCTTTGTGATCCCCTCGCTGACCATGCGCGCATCGCACAAGATCGGCGCCCCGGCCTCCAGCGCCGCCCGCGCCGTGATCGCAAACCCGGGCGAGAAACGGATGTGTCGGGCCAAGTCCACCATCCCAGCCGCGTGGATCATGCGCACGGCGACGACCTCTTCCTCGGGCGTAAAGCGCGCAAGGTCCGCTTCGGCCCGGATCATCGCAAAGGACTGCAGGTAGATCGCCGCTCCGTCCGTTTCGTACTTATGCGGCATTACAAGTCCTTGAACAGGTTTGTTGATCCAGTGAACTTGCCGGCGGCCGGGTCCGACGCATGACCGTTCCAGATCAGGTCAAAGCCGGTAACCGCCCCGCAGAGGGTGACAGCGGCAGGCCCCGGATGGGCGCACCCCTTGGCACAGCCCGAGACATGCAGATGTCGCCCCGGCGGGACTTGTGTCGCCAGGCTACGCGCCAAGGCACGGGTCGGCTGCAAGGCCTGCGGACAACCCGGCGCGCCGGTGCAGGCGGTCACGTTCAGGCGAGGGTCATCCGCGGCGCCAATCAGACCCGGCACATCTGGCACCCTGTCGACGCCTTCCAGCAAGATCATGCGCCAAGGGGTGATCCGGATCGGACCTTGCGCCAACGCGGCAAAGCTCTCGGCACCGATCTGGCCAAATTCCAGCCCGACCAGACGGCCCAAGGGCTGCACGCCGGGCCTGGGCTCATAGCTCGCCTCGGTCATCGCCTGATCAAAGCCGGGCGGCAAAGCCTGCCCCGCCAGTCCGGCCATCCGCCCCCGCCCCTCAGACACGCCGCTCGCCAGAAACCATTCCAGCAATTCGCGGATGGTTTGCGCCAGCGCCGCGACATCCTGCACCACCCGGCCAGTGGCAAAGCTGTCAGCGCGCACCAGCCAGCCTCCGGGATGCCACTCCACCCGAATATCACCGGCCACCGCCTGCAACACCATCGGCCACCCGAGGTCAACGCACACCCCGAACTTGCCCGGCAACGCGGTAAATTCGGGCGCGGCCAGCAGCGCCGTCACCACGTCCGCCACCGCCTGCGTGCCGTCCCCATCCGTCCAGAACGGCGACACGGTGATGATGCGATGGCGCTCTGTCGCCTCGTCGGGGTCGACCAGGCCCAGCGCGTCCAGATCGTCCAGCAAAGGCAGGTGCGCCTCGGCCCGAACCCCGCGCAGTTGCAGATTGCCCCGCGCGCTCAGGTCGATGATGCCATTGCCGTGCCGACGGGCAGCGGCCGCAATACCCTGAGCCTGCGCAGCACTCAGCCGGGCCATTCGCGGACGCAAGCGCACCAGCAGGCCATCGCCTGACAGCATCGGCCGCCACGCCCCGGGGCACCAGCCTTTGACGGCAAACCGGCTCATCGCAGCACCTCTGCGGCGATGGAGTTGCGCCGCGTGATCCAAAGCCCCGCCTCCTGCAGACGCCGGAAGGTGTCTTGAATGGCGGCCAATGCGACTGGATTCTCGCGGGCGAGAAAGGCGCGCAGATCGTCACGGCCAAGGGTGGCGTCGTGATACAGATCAAACAGATGCGGCGGCACGGCACCGGCCAGATGGGCAAAGGCCGCCATATGGTCCAGCGTCGCCGCAATCTCGGCCCCGCCGCGAAAGCCGTGCCGCATCATGCCATCGGCCCAAAGCGGATTGGCGGCACGCGCACGCACCACGCGGGCGATCTCTTCGGTCAACAGCCGCGCGCACGGCGCCTCGCGCGTGGCATCCAGATGATAAAGCGCGGGCTGAGCGCCCCCCAATCGCCGCACGGCCGCAGCAAAACCGGCCTCGTGGGCGGCATAGTCGGCGGCAAGCAAAAGGTCGCTTTCGGCCAGATCCTGCGAATGCACAAAGGCATCGGCTGTCCGCACCCGGCGTTCCAACCCGCCCCGGTCGCTGTGCGATTGCCCGTCCACGCCAATCGCCCAGGACGAGGCGGCAAGCCAGGCCTCGCCCGCGCGCTGCCGCGCCTCAGCGCTGAAATCGTCGATATCTGCCGCCATGCCAAGACCATACTGGCCCGGTTGCGGCCCGAAAACCCGTGCGCCGCGGGTCAAGTAAGGGTTGTCCGCCGTACTCTCCCCCCGCTCGGCAAGCGCCTGGGCCCCCGCCTCGAACAGCTGCGCCAGCCCCGGAAAGATATCGCGGAACAGGCCGGAAACCCGCAGGGTCACATCAATGCGCGGACGGTCCAGCAACGCCAAGGGGATCACCTCGAACCCTGCCACCCGGTCGCCGCCCGCATCCCAGCGCGGGGCAATGCCCGCGAGATGCAGCGCCATGGCGAAATCCTCACCCGCCGTCCGCATCGTGGCAGAGCCCCACAGATCGACAACCAGCCCCTGCGGATAATCGCCATGATCCTGCAAATGGCGGC
>JANXPK010000077.1 GCA_025357355.1 Rhodobacterales bacterium | reverse complement strand
TCTAGAGCAGGATGAGCCTTGGCGGAAATCTCGGCGCGCTTGCCTTGAAAAATCGGAACCGCCACGCCTTTCCTGCCTTCTCTTCCCCGATAGGCCAAAGCGTATCGGGGAGGCGCCTGCCTGCCCCCGGGCAGGCGCCTTCAGCGCCCACCCCAGGCAGGCACCTCCCCTTCGTCACCGTGGCGCCCGGCCCGATCCCCCTTGCCTTGCGCTGGCGCGCCGCGGCACTCGGACCGATGAAGGCTCCCCCGGAGCCTGCATCAGACGGTCCTCTGGTGCGGGTGGCGACGGCGGCCTTGCAGATCACACGGCTAAGAGATGTTTCCATCTACATTCATCGTGCTCTAGAAGATCACGATGTCAGCCGCAATGCCGAAATGCGAGGTCATTCCCGACAGATGGATCACCTGGCCATTGCCAAAGTCGAACACGGCTTCGTTGGCCGACTGGGTCAGAAAGTGGGTGACAACCTGCGACGCGTTCAGGTTCAACCCGCTCCACATCAGATGGTTGAACCGCAGCACATCATGATCTGCAATCGAAAAGTCGGTGATGTGGTCCACCCCGTCGCCCGCGTTGAAGATGAAGGTATCGCTGCCCGCGCCGCCGGTCATGGCGTCCATGCCCTGGCCCCCGGTCAGCCGGTCAAAGCCGGTGCCGCCCACTAACGTGTCGGCCCCTGCCATCCCGATCAGGACATCATTGCCGCCCAACCCGGTCAGCGCATTGGCCCCTGCATTGCCGGTCAGCACGTTTGCCACCGCATTGCCGGAAGCATCCAGCGCGCCAACTCCCAGCAGCATCACGTTGTTCACCCCCGTGCCCAGCACCACGCTGCCAGAGGTGTAGAAGGTCGTGCCGCTGACAAGGTCCAGCTTCACATTGCCCAGTGACATATCCACCGTCAGCGAGAAACTCAGCGTCCCCTCATGCCCGGTAACCGCCGTCGCAGCCCCCGCACCCAAGGCCAGACTATAGCCCCCCGCATCCGCCGTACCCGTCGATTGGCCGGACGCGGCAAAGACCACATTCGCAACCCCCTCGCCGATCGAATAGAACTTGTCGGCGTTGCTGTCGGTATAGGCGACCCCGGTCAGAAAATGCGCCGTGCCCGTGGTGGCAAAGTCGAGCGTCAAGGCTTCGGCGTTAAAGTCGGTGCCGTTCTGGGTGAATACCCCCGCTTCCGCCCCCACCCCCAACTCGCGGAAACCGCCGTTCATCAGGTTCACCCTGTGTTCGGAACTCAGAAACAGCCCGGTGTTCATCTGGTCAATCATCGCCTGCAACGACGCGGCGCCGGTCGTGCCGGACAAAGCGATGTTCTCACCCCAGAAACTGTAATGGTAGCCCTGCGCCAGGATCCTTGCATCCGGTCCGACATTGCCGGTTTCGTAATGCGAAAAGACATCCGCGCCCAGCATCCACAACGAATGTCCGGTTGCCGCCGCCTCAAGCAGCGCATTGGGGGCAAGCACCTGCTTGGCGGCGGTCGAGATCTGGCCGACAGCAAGGTTCTGGTTCAGATCGATGCCCATCCTTGCCGCCTCTCCGGCAGGATCAAGGCGGGCGCGGTTCATCAGTTCAAGCAGGTATTGTTCGGCAGCAGACAGGGACATGGGCTGATACTCGCATGGTTGCCCAGCCGATTTGCCCTATGAATATGGCGATTTTGGCGCGCGCGGCTCACCGTTTGCCAAAAATTGAACCCAAAATCCCGCGCACAACGGCCTGACCGGTCCGGCTTCCCAACTGCCGGGCGAAGCTTTTGGCGAAGACCTCGCCAAGCGAATCGGTCCGGCTCGCCGCGCCGCTGGGCCGCGGCGATGCCGGGGTAGCTGCACCGGTCACCCCACCGCCATAGCGCCTCGCGTTCTGAAACCCCGTATCCGGCACCGCACCTGGTTGCGCCCCCTGTGGCGCGGCGGGTGCCGCGTTCTGTGCCGATTGTGCCGCCCGTGCGCGCAGCTTTTCATAAGCAGAATCGCGGTCCACCGTCTGGTTGTACTTCGCGCGCATCGGCGAAGCAGCGATGATGGCCGCCCGCGCCGCCGGGTCGATCGGCCCGATCTGCGAGGACGGCGGCCTCACGAGGGTGCGCTCGACAATGCCCGGCACCCCCTTGTCCTCCAGAAACGAGGTCACAGCCTCGCCCGTGCCGACATCGCGGATCGCCTGTGCTGTGTCAAAGCGCGGGTTGGGCCGATAGGTCTGCGCGGCCTGCGTCAGATCCTTCTGATCGTTGGGCGTAAAGGCCCGCAAGCCATGCTGAACCCGGTTGCCCAACTGACCCAGGATCACTTCGGGAATGTCGCTCGGATTCTGCGAGATGAAATAGACCCCCACATAGACCAGGATGTCGGCCACCTTGATC
>JANXPK010000524.1 GCA_025357355.1 Rhodobacterales bacterium | reverse complement strand
GATGCCGATGCCGCGCTTTTGGCAAAGCGGCAGGAAAGAGGTCAGGGCGTCCTGCTCCAACAGGGTATAGCGACCAGCCAGAAGGAAGATGTCGAAATCGCCACGCTCGACCATCCATTGACAGCTTTGCCATTCGTTGTTGCCGCCGCCGATGGCGCGGATGACACCCTGATCGCGTAATTCGATCAGCGCGCGGTAGCCGCCAGCCATGAACGTGTCGCGGTAAGCCTCCATCTTGGCGGCGCTGCCATGGGTCCAGACGTCGAGATCGTGGACATAGACCACGTCGATACAGTCAAGCCCGGTGCGTTCAAGACTGAATTCCAGCGAACGCAGCACGCCGTCGTAGCTGTAGTCATAGACGCCGATGCGCGAGGGCACGTCGAACCATTTGCCGATGCCTTCGCGGGTCTGGGGCGTGGTAGCGCGCAACACCCTGCCGACCTTGGAGGATACGATGTAGTCGGCGCGCGGTTTGCCCTGCAACAGCCGGTTCAGCCGGGTTTCCGACTGGCCAAGACCGTAAAGCGGGGCTGTATCGAAATAGCGCACGCCAGCATCCCAGGCGCGGAACATGGTGGCGTGGGCCTCATCAGCGCCGACCGGGCGGTAAAGGCCACCGATCGGCGCCGTGCCAAAGCCAAGCTCGGTGAAGTGCAAAGCGCCCTTCTGTTGGCGGTTCCAAACCCTTGTCTTCAATTGCCAAGCCTCCCTGATGGTGGCTAACATGCTAGTCGGAAGCCGGGGGATGTGCATCCCCCTTGGGAGGAAAAATGGGCAATTTCGGACGGGTCTTTGGCGCGGTCAAGCCGGTGATCGGCATGGTGCATCTGGGCGCCTTGCCCGGCGCCCCGCTTTATGACGCCCATGCCGGAGTGAAGGGGATCGTGGAAGGGGCACGCGCCGACCTGCGGGCCTTGCAGGCGGCAGGCTTTGACGCGGTGATGTTCGGCAACGAGAATGACCGGCCTTATGAATTCAAGGTCGATGTCGCCTCGACCGCGACCATGGCGATGGTGATCGGGGCCTTGAAGTCAGAGATCAAGGTGCCGTTCGGCGTCAACGTGCTGTGGGACCCGATGAGCACGGTGGCGCTGGCGGCGGCGGTGGGTGCGGCCTTTGTGCGTGAGATTTTCACCGGGACCTATGCCAGCGACATGGGGCCGTGGACGCCCAACGCGGGCGAGGCGATGCGCTACCGAAACCGGCTGGGGCGGCCTGATCTGGCGATGCTGTTCAACGTCAGCGCCGAGTTTGCCGACAGTCTGGACCGCCGCTCGTTGCCTGACCGGGCGCGCTCGGCTGTGTTCTCGTCGATCCCTGATGCCGTTCTGGTATCAGGCGCCATCACTGGCGAGGCAGCGGCGATGAGCGATATGGAGGCGGTCAAGAAGGTGCTGCCGATGACGCCGGTTCTGGCCAATACCGGGGTGAAACATGCGACTGTCGGGGATATCCTGCGCTTTGCCGATGGCTGTGTGGTGGGTTCGGCGTTGAAATACGACGGCCATACCTGGAATGCAGTCGATCCGGAGCGGGCCAAGGACTTCATGGAGCGGGCGAGGGCCGCACGGGGTGGCAAATGATCGACCGTCTGCGCCGCGACCTTTGCGAGTTGATGCTGATCCCCGGC
>JANXPK010000011.1 GCA_025357355.1 Rhodobacterales bacterium | reverse complement strand
TGGTCGCCAAATGCAGCCACCGGCAAACAACACAAGGTCATCAAGGCCACAACGATGACGTGGCGACGCAGGTCAAGTACAAATCGGGTCATCCGGGGAATCTGCACTACTCGCCCGGCCACCACAAGCCATTTGCCCGTGATGCCTGGCCGCTAGCCGTGCTTGGCAAAACCAGCGCGCGCGGCTAGAAGCGCGAACAGGACCGGGCCTTCGCCCTGCCTCGCACACAGGAGATGCACCATGATCAAAGGGTCAATTCCCGCCCTGGTAACGCCGTTCCGGAATGGCGAACTGGATCTGGTGGCGCTCAAGAACCTGGTGGACTGGCAAATAGCCGAAGGGTCGACCGGCCTCGTGCCCGTCGGCACCACCGGCGAAAGCCCGACGCTCAGCCATGAAGAACACCGCCGCGTCGTGGAAGAGGTCGTGAAGATCGCCGCAGGCCGCGTGCCCGTCATCGCCGGGGCCGGGTCCAACAACACGTCCGAAGGCATCGACCTGATCCGCCACGCCGAAAAGGTCGGCGCCGATGCTGCACTTGTCGTGACGCCCTACTATAACAAGCCCACCCAAGCCGGAATGATCGCCCATTTCACCGCGCTGCACGATTGCTGCAAACTGCCCATCATCATCTACAACATCCCTGGCCGCTCGGTCGTGGATATGACCCCCGACACGATGGGCAAGCTCGCCGCCCTGCCCCGCATCATTGGCGTCAAGGACGCCACCGGCAGGATCGAGCGGGTGTCGATGCAGCGCGCCTCCTGTGGCCCCGCCTTCATCCAGCTTTCCGGCGAAGACGCCACCGCGCTTGGTTTCAACGCCCATGGCGGTGTCGGCTGCATCTCGGTCACCGCCAATGTCGCGCCGCGCCTGTGCGCCGAGTTTCAGGCAGCGACCCTTGCAGGCGACTACGCCAGGGCGCTTGACTATCAGGACCGCCTCATGCCCCTGCACGAGGCTATCTTCCTGGAACCCGGTCTTGCCGGCGCCAAATACGGCCTGTC
>JANXPK010000850.1 GCA_025357355.1 Rhodobacterales bacterium | reverse complement strand
ACGAATACGGCTTTTACGCCAACGTGAACCCCGAGGTTGACCATCCCCGCTGGAGCCAGGCCTCCGAACGCCGCATCGGCGCGGGCCTCTTGGCCGGGCGTCAGGATACCCTCAAGTTCAACGGCTACGGCGATCAGGTGGCAAGCCTGTATGCCGGCATGGACCTGGCAAAGAACTACTGATGCTCAACAACATCAACCGCTTTCTCAAGCGCGTGCCGACCTGGGTGATCTACCTCCTCGGCACGCTCCCCGCCCTTTGGCTCACTTTTCAGACCCTGACCGGCGGCATCGGGGTAGATCCCGTGCGCGGCATCGAATGGGGCCTGGGCCTGTGGGCCGTGCGCCTGCTGATCGCCACTCTCTGCATCTCGCCCCTGCGCTGGGCGGGGCTGAACCTCCTGCGCTTTCGTCGCCAGTTCGGGCTGGTCGCCTTTGCTTATGTCGCGCTGCATTTCTCGGCCTGGCTGACCATCGACATGGGGCTGCGGTGGAGCCAGATCATCCCGGATCTTTACAAACGCTGGTACATCCTGATCGGAATGTCGGCCCTTTTGCTGCTGATCCCGCTGGCCGCTACCTCGAACAACTGGTCGATCCGCAAACTGGGATCGCTGAACTGGAATCGCCTGCACAGGCTCGCCTATGTTGCCACCGGGCTTGCCATGATCCACTTCCTGATGGTCGGCAAAGTCTACACGTGGGAAGTGCTGATCTATGCCTCAATCCTCGTGGTGCAGCTGGGTCTCAGGGTGGTGCGTAATGGGCCAAGGTCGCTCGTCTGGGCCTGAAAATTGGCTGAGTTGGATGATTCACCGCTGAATGAGGGCCGGTCGCAAGACCGGCCCTTGGTCGTTCTTGTGGTGCGGCTTCACACAACCTCAAGATTTTGTGGGAAAATCGGAAACGTGAAAAAAATGCGAGACGAGGTGCTTTTTTCTCTTGCGGGTTTCTGCATCCATCCGTAGATAGCCCCTCACCGAAGCAGAACCTGCGACGGTGACGGGAACGGACGGCGGCTCTTGCCACCTGAAACGCCCCGGAAAATCTGAAGATGAGGCGGACGAGGGTCGCTAGGAAACTGGCGCGCTCCGTTTTGTTTGTCGGCAGATCGCTCTTTGAAACTGTTATAGTAAGAAGGGATATGTGGGCGGTTTGGGCGCATCGGCGTCTGACACGTAGCATATCTGACCAGCAGGGAATTTGGCGCGAGCCGAGGAACCGATGACCT
>JANXPK010000833.1 GCA_025357355.1 Rhodobacterales bacterium | reverse complement strand
TGAACGGCAGGGTGTGACAGGCTGTGGCCGGAAAGCTCCGCGATCACGATCTCGGCGCCGGGCCAGCGTTCGGCCATGGCAAAGCTGGTTGCGGGCGGGCACAACAGGTCATAGCGCCCCTGCACGATCACTCCGGGAATTCCGGCCAGACGATGAGCATTGTTCAGCAGGGCGCCGTCAGGTTGAAAGCAGCCGTGTTGAAAGTAATGCGCCTCGACAAAGGGCGAATTGGGACGGCCACGACCGGCGGAGGTGGCGAGCCTTGAGGCGGTGGGGGCAACTTCGGACAGGATGCGCTCGGTATCGTGCCAGGCAAGTGCTGCGGGCAGGTGGATGGCGGGGTCCGGGTCAAGGATGCGGCGGTAGTAGGCGGGCAATGGATCGGCGCGCTCGGGCTCGGGCAGCGCGCCGAGGAAATCCTCATACAGCACCGGATAGAACTGGCTGAGGCCGGTGCCAAAGGCCCAGACAAGCTCTGCCGCCGTGCCCAGAAAAACCGCCCGCAGCACCAGACCCGTTACCCGTTCTGGATGCGCCTCGGCATAGGCAAGCGCCAGTGTCGCCCCCCAGGAGCCGCCGACCACCAGCCACTTTTCCACCCCGAAATGCTGCCGCAGCGCCTCGATATCGGCGACCAGATGCGCGGTGGTGTTGGCGTTCAGCCCGCACAAGGGCAGGCTGCGCCCGGCCCCGCGCTGATCGAAGAACACTGTCCGATAGCGCGCCGGGTCGAACAGATTGAAATTGCCGGGCTGAAAGCCGCCCCCCGGGCCGCCATGCAGGAAGACGGCGGGAATGCCATCCGCACTGCCCCTTTGGTCCACCCAAAGCTGGTGGCCATCGCCCACGTCAAAGTGAAACCCGGTTTCAGCGGCCTGGGCTTCGGCGTTCAAAACTCGCCGCCCTCCACCGATCCGCCAGAGAAGTTGCGATAGATGAAGCGGTCATGCTCTTCGGCGGCTTCGGTTGCGGCGCGCATGAATAGTTGCGCGTGCAGCGACGATTTGGCGCAAGCCGGGTCGGTGTTGCCGGCCGATCCGGTCAACGCAAACGCCTGACAACGGCAGCCACCGAAATCGACCTCCTTGAACTCGCAGGATTTGCACGGCTCGGGCATCCAGCCGGTACCGCGATACTGGTTGAACGCCTCGGAGTTGTCCCAGATCCAGCGGATCGACTTGTTGCCACGCACCGAGTCGAACTCCATCCCGGTGATCGATTCGGCGGCATGGCACGGCAAGACCTTGCCCGCGGGCGAGATGTTGAAGAACTGCCGTCCCCAGCCACCCATGCATTGCTTGGGCCGCAGCGCGTAATAATCGGGGATGACGTAGTCGATATCCAACACCCCGGAAAGACGGTCCTGCGCCTCGGCCACGATGCGGTTGGTTTCCTCAAGCTGGGCGAAACTGGGGATCAACGCCTCGCGGTTCTTCAGCGCCCAGCCATAATATTGCACATTGGCGACCTCCAGCCGTTCGGCATCCAATTCCACGGCCATGTCGATGATCTGCGGCAACTGGTGCAGGTTCTGACGGTGCATCACGGCGTTGATGGTCAGCGGCAGTCCAACCTCGCGGGTCCAGCGCGCCGCCTCCAGCTTTTTGGCATGGCCGTTCTTGAAACCACCAACCCGGTCGGCAAGGCCCTGCTCGGCCCCTTGTACAGAGATTTGCACATGAGCCAGCCCCGCATCGGCAAGATCCTGCAACCGCGCCTTGGACAGCATCACCGCCGAGGTGATCAGGTTGGAATAAAGCCCGACCTCGGTCGCATGGCGCACCAGTTCGGTCAAATCCTTGCGCACGGTCGGCTCGCCGCCCGAGAAATGGATCTGCAGCACACCAATCTCGGCCAATTCGTCCATCACCTTGCACCATTCGGCGGTGGTCATCTCTTTGGACGAGGCCTCCAACTCCAGCGGGTTGGAACAATAGGGGCATTGCAGCGGGCAGCGGTGGGTCAGTTCGGCCAGCACCGCCAGCGGAATGCCGTAGGTGGTGCTTTGCGCCGCCTCATCGCCAGCGCGAGTGACAAGCTGAAAATCGGCGACGGGAGGGGACTGGTCAGTCATGCTTGGTCTCCGATGCGTTCAAAAGATAACCCTTGTCGGCAAGGTCCTGCAACAGCGCCAGACAGTCGGTCAGGATCAGGGCGGGGTCGGCGGCGAACTTCGCGGCAAGGACGGCGACGACATCGTCAATACTGCGGATGCCGTCGCACAGTTGCAGCACCTCGACCGAGATGTCGTCCGGCACC
>JANXPK010000829.1 GCA_025357355.1 Rhodobacterales bacterium | reverse complement strand
GTGCGTGATGAAGATGACCGAGATGCCCTTGGCGCGCGCCCGGGCGATGATCCGGAGCACGTTCGCGCTCTGCTTGACGCCGAGCGCGGCGGTCGGCTCGTCGAGGATCAGCACGCGGGCGCCGAAATGAACGGCGCGGGCGATGGCGAGGCTCTGACGCTCACCGCCCGATAACCCGCCAACGAGCCTGTCGCCATCGTCGATGCGGGTGATGCCAAAGTCTTGCACGGCCTTGACCGCGACGGCATTGGCCTTCTTGCGGTCGAAGACCTTGAAGGGTCCCCAGCCCTTTGTCGGCTCAACGCCCACAAAGAAGCTGCGGCCAATCGACATAAGGGGAAACGTGCCGCCGAACTGGTGGACAGTGGCGATGCCCCGGTTGGCGGCGTCGCGGGGACCGTCAAAACGGGTCTCTTGGCCATCCATCAGGATCTTGCCACGTGTTGGCTGATAAACCCCTGCGAGGGTCTTGATCAGGGTCGATTTCCCGGCGCCGTTGTCGCCCAGAAGGCAAAGGACCTCGCCAGCCTGAACTTTCAAAGAGATGTCGTGCAGCACATCAATGGGACCAAAGCTTTTATCGACGCTTTGAAGTTCCAGGACTGCGGGTTTTTCAGACATGTCAGGCTTCCTTTTTGGCTTTGCGGCGCACCTGGGACAGGGGCAGCTTGCGGAAGGATTCATTCATGGCGACCGCGATCAGCAGCATCGCCCCGATGATCAGGTTCGACCAATTGCGGTCGATCTGGGTGAAGTAGATGCCTTGGCTTACGATGGCGAAGGTGATCGTGCCCATGAAGATGCCGATGACCGAGCCGAAGCCGCCGGTCAGGATCACGCCACCCACCACCACGCAGCAGATTGCGTTGAAGATATAGCCCATGCCGCCCGACACTTGGGCAGAGTTGAACTGGATCGCCTGACACATGCCGACGAAGCTTGCCGCCGTTGCCGACAGGATGAACAGCGTGATGGTCAGCCGCGCCGTGGGGATGCCTGCGTTGCGGGCCGAGACCTTGTCGCCGCCCAAGGCAAAGATCCAGTTGCCGTAGCGCGTCATGTGCAGGACGAAGGCAAAGACCAGCGTCAGGCCCAGCCACCACAGGATGATGACTTGATGACTGCCTCCGATCAACTGGCCGAAGACAAACTTGGCCCAATCCGGTGCTGCGAGCGACACCGAGGCATTGCCGGTCAGCAGTACGGCAGCGGCCAAAACTATGCCCTGCATGCCCACAAGCGTTCCCAGCGTCACGATCAGCGAGGGCACGGTGGTTCGCACGGTCAACAGACCGTTGACGGTGCCCACCATAACTCCCAAGGCCAGGGCACCCGCCATGCCTACCCAGATCGGCAGGCCATAATAGCCCGACAGGATCGCCGTAGTAATCGACCCCGCGGGGATCATGGCGCCGATGGATATGTCCATCTCTCCCGCGATCATCAGCAAGCCAACCGGGATGGCCACGATGCCAAGGTTGGCGGCGAAGTTGACCCAGCTTGCGGCTTTGGCCAGCTTGAACAGGTCAACCCCGCCGAAGATCATATAGAAGGCCAGCACGCCGATCAGGCTGAGGATGGCGGCGCTGGAGGGGCGGCGGAGGAATGCGTTGAACATGGCGCCCTCAGGATTTCTTGGCGGAATAGCGCAGCGCCATGGACCGGAAGGTGTCGTTCGACAGCACGGCGGTCAGCAAGAGCGCCCCGATAATGATGGAGCCGAAGTTGGGATCAAGGCCGGAGAAGAAGATGCCTTGGTTGACGATGGCAAAGGTCACCGTGCCGAAGACGATGCCGATGACAGACCCAGCGCCTCCGGTCAGGGTCACGCCGCCGATCACGACGCACATGATAGCGTTGAAGATGAATGAGGACCCTGCCGCGACCTGCGCAGAGCCGAAGGTAATGACCTGCGTCACGCCCACAAAGGCCGACGCAAAGCCAGACAGCATGTAAAGCTGGATTGTCAGCGCCCGAGTCGGGATGCCCGCATTCCGC
>JANXPK010000516.1 GCA_025357355.1 Rhodobacterales bacterium | reverse complement strand
ATCCGGGCGAACCCGGCGCAGCACCCGCCGATGCCGCCGCAATCGCACTCAGGATCGAGGCGACGCTGGTGAACGAGGCGGCGTGGCTTCTGTCGGAAGGCGGGGTTGCGCGCGACGGCATCGACCAGGCGCTGCGGCTCGGCCTCAACTTTCCGCGCGGGCCGTTCGAGATGGTTACACGGCACGGGCTGGCGCGCATCCGTGCGACGCTGGCGGATCTGGCCGCCACCGCCCCGCTTCCTTTGCAGGGCCGCTATGAAGAGGCGCCGGGCATGGCGGGTCTGTAGGTACAAATCCCTCAATTCATTGACGTGTGGCCAAATAAAGAAACTCAACACATTGATTTCAAACGATTTTATGAAACACCCGGATCTGGACGCCCTCAGCCCCACAACAGCGCGTCGATTTCGGCCCGTGACGGCATCGACGGCGCGGTCCCGGCGCGCGTCACCGAAATCCCGGCGGTTGCCGAACCGAATCGCACCGCGTCCGCCGGGTCCTGCCCCTCGGACAGCGCCGCCGCAAAGCCGCCGTTGAAGGCATCGCCCGCCCCGGTCGTCTCGACGACCTTGCCCGCCTTGAAGGGCGGCACATGGACAGTGCGGGTCCCGTCGTGAAACAGCGCGCCCTTATCGCCCAGCGTGATGATCGCCGCCCCCGCCCCCATCGCCCTGAGCGCCCGCGCCGCTGCCTCGGCCTCGACGACCGTCTCGACCTTCAACCCTGTCAGCGCCTCGGCCTCGCTTTCGTTGGGCGTCACATAGTCGCAGAACCCGAGCATTCCGTCTGGCAGGCGCGCCGCCGGCGCCGGGTTCAGGATCGTGATCACTCCCGCCGCCCGCGCCAGTTTCAGGGCGTGCAAGGCTACCGGGATCGGCTGCTCCAGCTGGGTGATGAACACCCGCGCCCCCCGGATCAGCCCGGCATTGGCGTCGACATCCGCCGTCGAAATCTCGGCAGCCGCTCCGGGCGAGATAATGATGGCGTTGTTGCCGGTCGCATCCTCGATGAAGATGTAAGCGGCACCGGTATAGCTGTCGGCGTGTTGGCTGACGGCCGGAATGACCCCGGCCTTCTTCCATGTCGCCAAGGCCATGTCGGCAAAGGGGTCGCGGCCAAGGCGCGAGATGAAATGTGTCTCCGCCCCCGCCATCGCCGCGGCCACCGCCTGGTTGGAGCCTTTGCCGCCTGGCCCCAGCACAAAGCTTTTGCCCAATATCGTCTCGCCCATCCTGGGTTGACGTGGCGCGCGGTAGGCGGTGTCGGCGACGAAGACACCCAGAATGACGACCTTGCCCATTTATGCCTCTGGCGGGATCACGCCCTTGCGGAAGATGAAGCAACCGTAGAACCGCCGGTCGCCGGTCTGAATGACGGCGTAGGCTTTCTTCGCCCGCTCATAGAAATCGAACCGCTCGATGCTGATCATCTGGCGCGGACGGCCCTCGGCGACATCAATCGCCGCCTGAACTTCGGCCTGCACCGGCTCGATACGGTCTGGTGCGCCGACAACCTCCATCCGCCCGGCGAAATCGTCGACGAACGTGTCCAGCGGCAAGAGCGACAGCACCGCCTCGGTGGCCTGACCACAGGTCAAATTGTCCATTCGCAGCAACTCGCCCAGCACAGTTTGCCGCGCGATGGCGTCGGATGGAAAGTTGGTGTCCGCAATCACCAGCGTGTCGCCGTGCCCCATCGCGCGCAGCGCAAACAGCACCTCGGCATTCAGCCGGTTGTCGATCTTCTTGAGCATCCGCCCCCCCCTAATTGCCGAATTCCGCCTGCACCGCCTCGGCCACAGCCATCCCCAGCACCACCTGCGCTTCGGCCTCGTAGTGCACGCCGTCCACATGCGACACGGCGATGTGGTCCCCGGCGTCCAGGAGCGGCACCTTGATCCGCCTGGCCATCTTGGCAAAAGCCTCGGACAGACCCTGTGAGGTCGAGGCGCCACCGGCAAAGATGTCGCCCAGATCGCCGATCTCGCGCAAGGGCGGCGGGCAGATCACCATCACCCTTGGTGCCGTGCCACCCGGACCTGCGGTCGAGGCGCGGATCAGCTTGACCAGATTTTCGACGCCAAAGGCCACGTCCGTCGCATTCAGATGAAAGCGGTATTTCAGGTCGTTGGTGCCGAGCTTGATGATGACCAGGTCGAGCGGAAGGTGCGTTTCGAGCAGGGCCGCGATCATCCGCATGCCGTTGCGGTTCTTGCCCTCGATCGGGTCGTCATGTGCGGTGGTGCGGCCCGGATGCCCTTCGGCGATCACCTCATAGCCATGGCCCAACACTCCGGCCATCACCGAAGGCCAGCGCGCCGCATGGGCAAAACGGCCCGAGGCGTCGATGCTGGGCATCGGAATGGTGCCGTGGGTGTTGCTGTCGCCAAAGCACAGGATGGTGCGGGTGGTCATAGCCGCTCTCCACTTTCACTGTCGAACAGATGGACCATGCCTGCCTCTGGTGTCACGTGCAACTGCTGGCCGGGCTGGAAGGCCTGCCGTTCACGTATTACGGCCGTCATTTCCTGTTCGCCCGCGCGCAGGATCAGGTGGATCTCTGATCCGGTCGGCTCAACCACGACCACGGTCACGGCCAGTCCCTGATCGGACAGTTTCAGGTGTTCCGGCCGCACGCCGTAGGTGACCTTGCGACCCGCAGCCATCGGTGTCTGCATCGGCAGGGTCACGTCGCTGCCTGCGAAACTGCCGTCCGCCGACACTTCCCCGGCGAAGAGATTCATCGCGGGCGAGCCGATGAAGCCTGCAACGAACACATTCGCCGGACGGTCATACAGCTCCAGCGGCGCGCCGATCTGCGAGATCTTGCCTTCGCGCATCACCACGATGCGGTCGGCCATCGTCATCGCCTCGATCTGGTCGTGGGTCACATAGACTGTGGTCGTCGCCAGCCGCTGATGCAGTTCACGTATCTCGGACCGCATCTGGACACGCAGTTTGGCATCGAGGTTCGACAGCGGCTCGTCGAACAGGAACACCTGCGGATCCCGCACGATGGCCCGGCCCATCGCCACCCGCTGCCGCTGCCCGCCCGACAAGGCCCGAGGGTAGCGGCCAAGATAGGGCGTCAGCCCCAGAATGTCGGCGGCTCTCGCGACCCGCGCGTCGATCTCTGCCTTGGACATCCGAGCCATCTTCAGCGCGAAAGACATGTTGGCGGCCACAGTCTTGTGCGGGTAAAGCGCGTAGTTCTGAAACACCATCGCGATGTCGCGCTCGGCCGGCGGCAGGTTGTTGACCACGCGGTCACCGATAGAGATG
>JANXPK010000811.1 GCA_025357355.1 Rhodobacterales bacterium | reverse complement strand
ATTCGCGGCCACCACTGGCGTTGTCGCCATCGCAAACCACGCCGCAGCATTGCTGACCCCGGCCACCCCGACCCCGGCATCGACCGCAATGGCGTCATTGCCATCGCCACCGCTGATGCCGCTGACCACCTTGGCCTGAATGGCAATCGCGTCGTTGCCCGCGCCCGCATCGACGTTGCTGACGACACGGCCCGTCAGGGCCAGCGCATCATTGCCGCTGCCTGTCGCAATGTCGTTGATCAAGTAGGCCGCGATTGACAGCGCGTTGTTGCCCGCGACGACCGGCGCCGCCGCGGGCGAGATCGCCCCCGGGCCACTGGTGTCGATCACCGGCCCGGCCACCGCCGCAGGCAGGCTGTCAGCTCCCGCCGGAGTGGGTGTCGGCGTTGCGTCCGGTGTCACTGTCGGGTCATCGGCTGTCGTGGCATCCGCCAAGGGAGTCGTCGTATCCGCCGCAGCCGTCGACGCTGCATCCGGCGCCGTCGCCGCCAGCACCGGCACATCCGCCACGTCCTGAACCGGCGGCGTCACCGCCACTGGCCCCGCATCACCCATATGGATGCCAGAGACAAAACTTCCCACGATCGACAGGCTGTCCGACCCGGCGCCAGTATAAATTCCGCTGACATTGGTGCCCTGCAACCGCAATTGATCATTGCCTGACCCCGTCGTCACGTCGCTGATCGTCTGCGCCTGAATGACCAGCGTATCGCCCGCCGTCCCGCCCGCCGCCGCCGGGGTCGAGGCCATGGCAATCGCGCCACCCTGCCCGTTCACGATCAGCGCGGCATAGGAGGCACCCTGGGCATCCGGGTTCTGGTCGGTCAACTTCTGCAACATCATCGCCAGCCGCTGCAAACGCCCCTGCATCCGCCCGTCGGCACTTGCTCCGCCATCCTGCAACCCGCCAGACTCCTGGTGCCGGTGGTGTCCCCGGCCGCCCGAAACCGCCGCCTGCGCTGGCGCCTGAGAGCCCGCCGTCTGTGTTGAGCCGCCGCTCGTTGCCGACTGCAACAGCGACAGCGCAGTCATTGCCATAGAAGGACCGATCTGCATCTTTCTGCTCCGATTTGCCCCGACCCGACCCTTGTTGTGCCACAAAACCCTCCACCAACCCTTGACGCCCGGCAGAAAATGCCACCGATTTTGCTCAAATTCCCTACTGCGCGCCGCCGATCTCTTCTGCGCGCCCCCGCACAACCCGCCTTCCCATTCCAGCGATTGCACAACGGCCCGCAAAGCCTCATCTTCCCTTTGTCAAGCAGGAGGCTCAGATGCCCAGACTTCCCACCTATTTCATCTCGCACGGCGGCGGCCCGTGGCCGTGGATCCCCAACATGCGCCACTCGCTCGCCACGCTGGAAACCTCGCTCGCCCGGATGCCCGCCGAAATCGGTACCACTCCCGCCGCGATCTGCATGGTTTCCGGTCATTGGGAACAACCCGATTTCGCCGTGATGTCCGCCGCCCGCCCCGGCATGGTCTATGACTACGGCGGCTTCCCGCCTGAAACCTACAAGATCGTCTACCCGGCCCCCGGCGCCCCCGAACTGGCCAAGCATACCGGGGATCTGATCAAGGCCGCCGGTCTGCCCACCCATCTCGACGCCAAACAGGGCTTCGACCACGGCACTTTCGCGCCCGCCTATGTGATGTACCCCGATGCCTCGGTGCCGATCTATCAGGTCTCGCTGCAACACGGCTACTCGCCAGAGGCCCATTTCGCCCTTGGCCGCGCCCTGGCGCCGCTACGCGATGAAGGGGTGCTCATCGTCGGCTCCGGCCTCAGCTACCATAACCTGCGCCTCTTTGGCCCCGGCGCCAAAGTGCCGTCCAAAGCGTTCGACGACTGGCTTGCCGTCACCATGGGCAAGACCGGCACCGAACGCACCGACGCCCTGCTGCACTGGGAAACCGCCCCCTATGCCCGCACCTGCCACGCCCAGGAAGACCACCTCGTTCCCCTCTTCGCCGCCCTTGGTGCTGCCGAGGATGACAAGGCCACCATGGTCTACCACGACGAGAACGTCTTCGGCGGCGTCACCGCGTCCAGCTACCGGATCGGATAAGCCAAGCGTTTCAACCGCGACCGGACACCGCACACCATTCGGCGAAGCGGGCGACATAGCCCGCCCGCTCCGCCGCATTTCCGGCCTGTTCGGCCAATTCCCACAACCGGTGCATGCCCGCCAGAACGGCAACCCGCCCATGATCCAGCGCCAAACCGGACGTTGCCTCATAAACGCTCACCACCCGCTGCATCAGATCGAATGAGATCAACCCGGCATAGATGAACTCCTGATGCCGCGGCCCGATCCCGCTATCGGCAAAGTCGTAAATCCCGTTCAGGACATTGCGCCCGGGCTCAAACGCCATGTTCCAGCCATGTCCATCAAAATGTCCGATCACCTGCGGCACAAGGTCCGCCAAGACTTGCCATATCCCCTCGGGGACCAGTTCGGACGCCATGACAAACCCCGATTCGTGCGGCATGGTTAATAGGCGACCCCGATCGCAAACCCAAGAAAACCATGTAGAGGCATTGTAGGCCCAATGTAGGTGGTTTGTAGGTCGTCAATCTTTCGTTAATCTGGCCAATTAACGCAGCGCTCTCAAGGGCTTGCACCACAAACCGCACAGTCATCCCGCCGCTTGATCCCAATCACCCGCACCTCCGCATAAAGCGCGTCATAGATCATCAGCCGCCCCCCAAGCCCTTGCCCCGCCCCACAAATATGCTTGACCGCCTCCATCGCCATCATCGCCCCCACAACCCCCGGCAACGGCGCCGCAACCCCGGCCTCGGCACAGGTCGGCACCATGCCCGGCGCCGGACGATGCGGGAAAATGCATTCATAACAAGGGGTTCCATGAGCAGGGTCGTACAAGCTGATCTGCCCCTCCCACTGGGTGATCGCCGCCGAAATCAACGGCTTGCCCGCCTTTGCTGCCACCCGATTGACCAGATACCTCGTGTCGAAATTGTCCGACCCATCCAAGATCAAGTCATATTCCTCAATGATTTCAGCGCTTTCCTCTGTCAACCTCCGCTGATAAGGCCGCACCTCCACAAAGGGGTTCAGCGCCGTCATCGCCTCCATCGCCGACTTGACCTTCGGCTCGCCAATTCGTTGATCCGTATGAATAATCTGGCGTTGCAAATTCGATGCATCGACCTCGTCGTCGTCAATAACCCCGATCACCCCGACCCCCGCCGCTGCCAGATACATCAACGACGGCGACCCCAACCCCCCTGCCCCCACCACCAAAACCTTGGCCGATTTCAATGACTTCTGCCCCGGACCACCAATTTCGCGCAACATGATGTGCCGCGCATACCGCGCCAGTTCCGCCGGTTGAAACGCAGCCTTGTTGTCCATCGGAACCTCCGTCATCACCTGCGATTTCAACCGCTTAAGCAGCGCCGCATAAAGCACGACCCCCGCCGCGACCACAGAAACCACCACCCAAACTCTTGCATCGCCGCCCAGCGGATGGCCCTGCGGCAACACAAAATCCCCGATCAGCGACAGCACCCAGACCGCGCCGATCACCGCACACCTTTGACCGCTCGGCGTCCCCATGACCGCCCCGAGCAGCCACAGCGCTACGCACAGGATCAGAACCAGCATCATCCCAACCCGGTCGAGCCAAAGCCCCCCGCCCCTCGTGCGGTTACCTCCAACATATCAACCACTTCAAAGCGTACCTGCACCACCGGCGCCACCACTGCCTGCGCGATCCGGTCGCCGTGCCGGATGGTAAATGCGTCGTAGCCAAGGTTGATCAACGCCACTCCCAACGGTCCACGATAGTCGCTGTCGATGGTGCCAGGCGTATTAGGCAGCGTCACCCCGAATTTCACAGCAAGTCCCGAACGTGGCCGAACCTGCATCTCGTAACCCGCTGGAATCTCGACCCGAATTCCAGTTGGCACTACGACCCTTTGCATCGGCTCAAGCCTGATCCCGTGACCGCGATCGTCAGGCATCAAGTTCGCTCGGAGGTCGGCGCCCGCTGCCCCCGCCGTTTCATAGCTTGGCAACGGCAGCGAAGCGTCCGCCCAATCCTCGCGCAACACTTTTACGACCGGAGCCATAACCTGATCACTTTCCAGCATTATTCAACGCCTCGGCGATCCGCCCCGCCAGCCTGCGCGCTACCTCGTCCTTGCCCATCCGCGGCCATGCCTCCGCTCCCAGTGCCGTGATCAAGATGACTACATTCTCCGCCCCGCCCATGATGCCGGTTCCGGGTGAGACATCGTTGGCCACGATCCAGTCACACCCTTTGCGAACCCGCTTTGCCATCGCGTTGACCACCACGTCATCGGTCTCGGCTGCAAAGCCGACAACCAGCCTCGGGCGTCGCGTCCTATGTGATACTTCGGCCAAAATGTCTGGGTTTTCAGCGAATTGCAGGATGGGCGCCTGGCCTGACGGACCTTTCTTCAGCTTCGATCCGCTGGCATTGGCCACCCGCCAATCCGCCACTGCCGCTGCAAACACCGCTGCGTCGGCGGGCAAAGCCGCCTCGACCGCCGCCTGCATCTCCATGGCCGTCTCGACCCGCACCAGGGCCACGCCGTCGGGTGCGGGAACAGTCGCAGGCCCGGTCACAAAGGTCACTCGGGCCCCCAGATCGCGCAGCGCCGCTGCAATCGCCGTGCCCTGCGCGCCCGACGAGCGGTTGGCGATGAAACGCACCGGATCAATCGGCTCCATCGTTGGGCCAGAGGTCACCAGCACATGGC
Source organism: Rhodobacterales bacterium (assembly GCA_025357355.1). Taxonomy (GTDB): domain Bacteria; phylum Pseudomonadota; class Alphaproteobacteria; order Rhodobacterales; family Rhodobacteraceae; genus Stagnihabitans. Next base: position 1,203 of record JANXPK010000811.1, on the reverse strand, counting down.
GTCCGGCAAGCGGGCCATCGGTTAACACCGCTTCAATCTTTGCCATGATAGTTTCTGGCTCGGCCAAACGTCCCGGCCCGAACTCGCCACACGCCATCTCACCGTCGTCAGGTCCCACGAACAGAATGCCATCGCCCCGCAACTTGGCAATATTTCTTTGCGTCGCTTTATGGGTCCACATCCGCACATTCATGGCAGGTGCCACCAACACCTTGGTGTCCGTCGCCAGAAGCAACGTCGAGGCCAGGTCGTCCGCCCTCCCGCCCGCCATTTTTGCCATCAGATCGGCTGTTGCCGGGACAACCACGATCAAATCGGCCACCCGGCTCAGTTGGATATGCCCCATCTGGGCCTCGTCGGTCAGGTCGAACAACTGGGAATAAACCTTTTCGCCTGCCAACGCCGCAACCGACAACGCTGTGACAAACTCGGCCCCGCCTTGGGTCAGAACCGGGGTGACCGCCGCCCCGGCACCCCGCAAAAGCCTGATAAGCATCAAGGATTTATAGGCCGCAATGCCGCCACCGATGATCAGAAGAACGCGTTTTCCTGCCAGCATATGCGGGCTCCTGCCTCGGGCGATCCGCCGCAAGGTTAGGGTCGCAGGCTGGCGAACTCAAGGCCCGCATTTCCACCTGCCCACGACGGACCGGCGCCACCGCGCTGAATGCTTGGCGCGGCCGCGTTTGCTCGCTATATCCGCCAGACGCCGTCGACCCCGTACATCGCTTCCGCGCCTTTCCGACCCCTTGTGTAAAGCCCAGCTCAGACCATGACCGGAACGCCCCCTGCAGCAAAACTCCCTGCCCTGACCCTTGTCGTCGGCGGCGCGCGTTCGGGCAAATCACAACTGGCCGAAGGTCTCATCGTCGCCACCGGGTTGCCGCGTCACTACATTGCCACCGCCGAAGCCTGGGATGACGAAATGCACGCCCGCATTGCCCGTCATCAAGCCGAACGCGGTGCCAACTGGACGACTTGGGATGCGCCGCGCGATATCGAGCCGATTCTCGCCGTTGTCCCTGCCGGACACGCCGTCTTGCTGGATTGTGCAACGCTATGGCTGACCAATCTGTTGATGGACGAAGCCGACATAAAGGCCAAAATCACCTCGCTCTTGAAAGCACTGGCCGGATGTGCCGCGCCGGTCGTTGTCGTGTCCAACGAGGTCGGCTGGGGCATCGTCCCTGACAACGCTCTGGC
>JANXPK010000794.1 GCA_025357355.1 Rhodobacterales bacterium | reverse complement strand
AGGTCACCAGAAACGGCGAGTTCTTGTATTCCCACATCACCATATGACCGTCCGCACAGATCAGGCAGGCGCGAAACGGGTTGTGGCTGTTCCACAACTGCATGTTGGTGGCGTCGGTGGCGTAGCGGATATTCAGGGGATCGAACATCAAAAGCCCGCCATAGTCGCGCGCCACCAAGGCTTGGGTCAGCCGCCGCCAGCGAAACTCGCGCATCCGTTCGAGGTTGGGCAGGGTCAACCCCGCCGCCTCCCACTCGCGGAACGCGGCTTGCGTCGGTCCGATCTCGACCCGGTCGTTGTCGTTCGGACTGCCGTCGCCCAGCGTCGCCCCGCGGTTGGGGTCAATCTTGCGGCGGTCAGCATAATGGTCGATCATGGCGGTGTCTCCCCTGCACTGACCATCGGCGTGCCGCGTGCCACGTCTTTGCCAGCCGCGACGTGCCATGTCGGAATTGGCAGCAATCTTGCACGGGCGACACGGATGTGGCAGGTCGAGCCAACCTGACACCAACCCTTCCCGGTCCCGCAATGCCCATCGTGCTGCAAGCCAAACTGCCTTTCGCACCCTGGATGGACCCGAGGACCGCACGCTTGCCCGGGGTGCTGCCCGTGGAAGGCGACTGGCTTACCACGGATGACGCCTTTACCGGCCAGATGGCGCTGCGCGACCAGTTGATCGCTGATGAGCCGCTGACGGTATTGGCGGCACTTGCAACCAGCCAGGCCGCGCAAGAGGACCTTTATGACCTTGTGCTTGCCCAGTTGCACCTTAACAAAGCCTATCGCTTTGGCATCGACACGGTGATCCGCCCGGATGGCGTGCAGGTGCCGCTTGATCGCGGTCAGCCGCTGCGCACGCTCGGGCGCCTCGTGCAAGAGGACCTTTGCCTGATGCAGCGTCATGGCGACCAGCACATCCTGACCGCCGCCTGTCTGTGCTTTCCGGCCAGTTGGTCGTTGTCCGAGAAACTGGGTCGCCCCTTGACCGGCATTCACCGCACCGTGGCCGTTTACGAAGACGATTTGGCCCGCCGCGTGCAGCGCATGTTCGATGTGATCCGCCCGGAACAGCCGCTGTGGCGGATGAACGCCCTGGTCTATGTCAACCCCGACCTGCATCAGCCTGGCGTCGAGAATGCCCCGCGCACCGACCGGCGCAATGGTCAGTATCTGCGCGCCGAACGCCAGACCCTGTTGCGCTTGCCAGAGAGCGAGGCCGTGCTTTTCGCCATCCACACCTTCGTCGTTCGGCTTGACAGCCTGACCGAGGCAGAGCGCGCCGGATTGGAAGCTGCCCGGCTTTAGATGGACCTCAGCTGATGCGCTGCGTCAGCCGATGCGCTGCGTCAGCCGATGCCCCGGGCCATCGCCGCCACGGTCTGGCCGACCGGCGAATGCGCCAACGCGAACACGGTCCCCGCCACGGCCATCAGCCGGGCCGACAGGCGCATATCCTCGCCTTTGAGCAGTGAATAGGTCATGACCGCCGCCCCCAAAGGCATCCAGATCAGGATCAGCGTGGCGTTGAAGCAATGCGCAGCCAGCCGCATCTGGGTCGAATAGACCGCCGTGTCCTCATTGACGGGGGCCACCAGGGCGTCACGCAGCCGGACAAAAGCGGCGTCCTGTCGGCGCGGCAATTCGGGTTGATCGTTGGCGACAACCGGGGTGTCGACATGGTGTTTCAGAAAGGCCACTTTGGATTTTGCCCCGCGCCGTGTGTTCATCGTCAATTCGGCTCGGCTCAGTCCGCTGGCATGGCTGGTCGTCCGCCGCTGTCCGGCCTTGTCCAGATCCATCTGCGAGACACCGGCCAGAATGCTGTCGACCGCCGGCAGGCCAGCCGCCACGTCTTGCAGCACGGCCACCAAATCAGCCAGCAAGTCGGCCTCGACCACGCCATCGACCTGACGCCACAGCATCACGTGCGGTTGGAACCGGCCGCGGATATGTTCTGCCAGCGTGCTGCACAAGGCTTCGTGATCCATCGGTGACGGGGCGGGATCATCCGGGCGGTCTGGTCCGACCGATACCGTCAGGCAGCCGCCGAGGCCGCGACTGTCAAGGTCCACCCATGACAGAATGACCCGGGATCGCGGCAGTTTGAACGTCACCAGATCGTCGATATCCCAGACCAGCCGCACGTCCTGCGACATCAGTTGCGACACCGTCGCCTCGACCTCAAGTACGCCGTTGAGGTCGTAGGTGAAGCG
>JANXPK010000793.1 GCA_025357355.1 Rhodobacterales bacterium | reverse complement strand
TCCGACCTCGCCGCGCGCTGCAAGGCCACGGGCGTGCCAGTGGTGCTTTTCAACCGGCGCAATGACGATCCCTCGCTGTCCTCGGTCACCACCGACAACCGCGCCGGGGGCAGGGCGCTCGCCGACTACCTGTGCTCGCTGGGCCATGAGCGCATCGCCTATATCGCGGGCTTCAGCGGCGCTTCGACGCAGCGCGACCGCGAAACCGGCTTTCGCGCCGGCCTGGCCGAGGCTGGCCGCGAGCTTTTCGCCCGGGCCGAGGGCAATTTCGACTACCGCACCGCCCAGTCCGCCGCGCGCGCGCTTTTTGCCACCTCGCGCAGGCCTGATGCGGTCTTTGTCGGCAACGATCACATGGCCTTCGCCGCGATGGACGTGCTGCGCTTCGAACTTGGCCTGCGGGTGCCCGAGGATGTCTCGGTCGTGGGCTTTGACGACGTCCCCCCCGCCGCCTGGCCCGCCTACAACCTGACGACCTTTCGCCAGCATGCCGACCTGATGGTGGCCGAGACCGTATCGCTGCTGACGACGGCGATCGACGCGGGCGAACATTTGGTCCGACAAATGGTGCTGGCGGGCGCGCTGATCATCCGTGGTTCGACCCGTCGCCACGGCGACGCCCCATGACCCGCGATTTGACAGAAGTCGAGTTTCGCGACCTTTTGCGTGCCAACGGGCTGACACTGGACGACAAGGCCTTTGTCGCGGCATTTGCCGGGGCGCTGCACCTGAAGGCCGAGGTCGCGAAAATCGCGGATTACCTCGCCAATTCGCTATGACCGACCCTGCCGACCTGCCGCTTTCCGAAGCCGCCGCCGCCTTGCGGCATAGGCGCCTGACGTCGCGCCTGCTGACAGAGGCGGCGCTGGACCGCGTCGCCAGACGCAACCCGCAGTTGCATGCCTTCACCCATGTGAACCCCGCCGCTTTGGCCGAAGCTGACCATGCCGATGCCTTGCTTGCTGCCGGGCAGGGTGGTGTGTTCTGTGGTCTTCCTGTCGCGGTCAAGGACTTGATCGACGTCAAAGGCCAGCCAGCCACCTGCGGCTCTGCTGTGCTGGCCGGGCGCGTGGCCTCCGCCGATGCCGCCGCTGTCGCCCGTCTGCGCGGGCAAGGCGCTGTGTTTCTGGGCAAGCTTGCCACCTACGAATTCGCCATGGTCGGGCCCGACCTGACCCTGCCCGACCCACCCGCACGCAACCCTTGGAACCTTGGCCATATCACCGGCGGCTCGTCGTCAGGTGCCGCCGCCGCCGTGGCGGGTGGGCTGGTGCGGATGGCGCTGGGCACCGACACCGGCGGCTCGATCCGCGCCCCGGCCGCCTATTCCGGCTGCGTCGGCCTGAAGCCCAGCTTCGGCCGCATCGCCTGCACCGGCGCGTTTCCCTTGTCCCCCAGCCTCGACCACCTCGGTCCCCTTGCCGCGACCGTTGCCGAAGCCGCGTTGACGCTGGACGCCTTGACTGAGGGCGCGGCTTACCGCCCCGCCAGCGCGCGCCTTGGCCAGCCGGTCCATGACCTGACGATTGGCTTTGCCCGCAACTGGTTCGCCGCCGACCCACAGGTCAGCCCCGCCGTGGTCGCGGCCCTCGACGATGCCGCCGCACTCTACTCGCAACTCGGCGCACACATCCGCCTGATCGACCTGCCGGACTACGGGCTATATGAAGCCGCCGCTTCGGTGATCCTGCATGCCGAGGCGCTGGAGGTTCACCGTGACCTGATCGCCACCCGGCAATCCCGCTATGGCCGCCCCACGCTGCAATGTCTGGCCTTCGGAGCGGTGATCACACCGCAGGCGCTGGCCCAATCGCGCGCCGCGCAAACCCGGCTTGCCGCCGGGATGGCCGCCGCCATGGCCGGGTGCGATCTGATCCTGACCGCCACCACCCTGACCCCGGCCCCACCGTCTTCCGCCTTCGATGGTGAGCAGGCAGTATGGACGCCGATGCGCACCATCCCCTTCAATCTCACCGGCCAACCCGCCCTGTCGCTGCCTTGTGGCTTTGACCGAGGTTTGCCGCTGGGTCTGCAACTGGTGGGCCGGATGGGAGATGAGGATGTGTTGTGCCAGGCGGGCCACGCCTTTGAACAGGCGACGGACTTTTCGGCGCAACACCCGTTGTTCCGGTCAGAGTTCGCCTGACCGTTCCACTGCGTGCCCATCATCATGCGCGGATTTTCCGCCAAAGGACATTCCTTTAGAACTGGTTAACCAAAAAAACCTATGCATCGGAATCTAAACGATAAAGTTTGTGGTCCGAGGTTCGGACTACGGATGCGAAACCCCACTGTCCTAGCTTTTCTGCAACCGATCCAGCCGCAACTGCGCAGCCCTCCGATGGCCTTCCAGCCCCTCACTCGCTGCCTGCCGTGCGGCCGGGGGCGCCACCTGCTCGACCCCCTTCGGTTCCAGCCACTGATGCGTTGCGATCTTGACATAAGCCCCCACCCAAAGCCCGCCGGTGTAGCGCCCGGCCGCCATGGTCGGCAAGGTATGGTTGGTGCCCGAGCACTTGTCCGAGTAAACCACGCTCGCCAATTCCCCGATGAACAGCGAGCCATAGTTGCGCAACCGTTTCGCCAGTCCGTGAGGATCAGCTGTATGAACCTGCAGATGTTCAGCCGCGATGAAATCGGAATAGGCGATCATTGCGGCTTCATCGGCGCAGACGGCAATCTCTACATCGCGGACAGCTTCAACCGCAAAGTGCGGAAGATTGACGTGAAAACGGGCCTCCTCACCACCTTCGCCGGCACC
>JANXPK010000790.1 GCA_025357355.1 Rhodobacterales bacterium | reverse complement strand
GCCAGAGGCGAAGAGCGGCTGGCTTTGGCAGTACCGAGTTCGTTTGTGCTGGATCTGAAGAAGTGGCGCAGCATCATGGCGGCGTATGAGGGTGGCGGCCATGCCTATCACGCCACGATGCCGACCGATGCGATTGTGGGGCTGCGGGATGCGATGGTGGAGACGCGGGCGATGGGGTTTGGGGCGGCCAAGGCGGCGCAGTGGGAGTTGGGGCGTGCGGTGCGGGCGATGTTGGCCGGGCGCGGCGTGATGTCGGTGGCTGCTGAGGGATTTCAAGCTCCGGGAGTCGTGGTCAGCTATACCGATGATCCTGAAGTGCAGAACGGCGCGAAGTTCCGGGCGAAAGGCTTGCAGATTGCGGCGGGGGTGCCGTTGCAGGTCGGCGAGGGGGCGGAGTTTCGCACCTTTCGGCTGGGGCTTTTCGGGCTGGACAAGCTGGCGGATGTGGTTGCCACGGTGGGGCGGCTAAAGGCTGCGGTGGAGATGGTGCTGTAGGGGCGGCGATGTAATGCCCCACCCTACGAGACGCCCAACCCGGCCTTCATCAGGGTCTTGCGGAGGGGCGCTATGGAATGCAGCAGGTTGAGCGCCCCGGCACGCAGGTCGCGCAGCGGCGGCGCGCTCGGCATCGAGGCGCGGTTGAGGGCGTCGATGCCGAGAACGCGGGCGGTAACCTCGGGGTGACGCAGACGGTGGTAGGTGTCGAGCATCGCGGTGCTGCCAAGGTCGTGGGTGCCGGCAAGGTCGAGAAGGGTCGCGAGGTCAGCGAGACTCATGTTCAGTCCCTGTGCGCCGATCGGGGGCACGACATGGGCGGCCTCTGCCATCAGCGCCACGCGTTCGCCAGACATCCTGGCGGCCAGTTGGGCGATGATGGGCCAGACTGCGCGGCGTGATGCCAGTGTCAGGGGGCCGAGGATCAGGCAAGAGCGGGCGTTGATCGCAGCCGCGAACTCAAGCGCGGGCAAGGCGGCGAGGCGCAGGATTTCGGGGCCGGTGTCCATCCAGACCACGGCGGATGAGGGCATGCTGTCGCGGTCGGGCAGAGGCACGAGGGTGAAGGGGCCGCCGGTGCGGTGGATTTCTGTCGAGATGTTCTGATGCGGCACCTTGTGGGTGACGGCAAAGGTCAGCGCCTTTTGGCCGTAGCGGAAGGTGCGGACCGGGATGTTGAGGGCGGCGCGCATGGTCGAGGCGCGGCCATCGGCGGCGATGACGAGGCGGGCGGCGACGGTGGTGGCGTCGGACAGAGTGACCCGCGCCTGCGCCGTCCGGGTCAGAAGGCCGGTGGTGGCTACGGCGGAGCGGAAGGTGACGTTCGGCAGTTCGGCGATGCGGGCCAGCATTTCGCGGCGCAAAAGCCAGTTGGGCAGGTTCCAGCCAAAGGGTTGGTGGGAAATATCGGCGGCGTCGAAGTCCTTGATCAGCCTTGGTTCCTGTGCCGCACCCCCGGCGTCGATGATGCGCATGATCTGCAAGGGGGCAGCAAAGGGCTCCAGTCGCTGCCAGAGGCCAGCGGCCGCCAGCACCCGGACAGAGGGGTGCAGGAACGCAGTGGTGCGCAGGTCGGCACCTTCAGCGTCGGCATCTGTCACGGGCGGCGTAGGTTCGACACAAAGGACATTGTAGCCTGCCGAGCCAAAGGCCGCCGCAGCCGTCAGGCCCGCGACGCCGCCGCCAGAGATGAGGATGTCGGTCGTGATCATGGGCTGAGTTTAGTTCCGAGGCGCCGGAAAGCGAAGCGGCAAAGCGTCTCGGATCAGGCGGGCCAGAAACCCGGTCAGATCATCGGTATGGTGGTGGATGTGCAGGGCGGGCAGCGGTTGGTCGGCAACATGGACGGTGCGCATACCCAGGTCGTGCGGCGCGCGCAGGTTGCGGGCGTCATCTTCGAACATCGCGGCGGTGGCGGGGGTGGTGCCGTCGAGGGCGAAGATGGCATCGAAGGCCGCGCGTTCGGGTTTGGGCAGAAAGCCTGCATGTTCAATGCCGTAGATGGCGTCGAAGAGGCCATCCAACCCGCGTGCGCGCAGGACGTTGCGGGCGTAGGGGGCGCAGGCGTTGGTGTAGACGATGCGGCGGCCCGGAAGCTGGGCCAGGGCATCCGCGAGGGCGGGGTCGGCGGGAAGCAGCGAGAAGTCGATGTCGTGCACCTCTGTCAGATAAGGTGCCGGATCAACGCCGTGTTCGCGCATGAGGCCCGCCAGCGTGGTGCCGTATTTATGCCAATAGTGCTGGCGCAGGCGGTTCGCTTCGGTCCGCCCGACCCCCAGGGCCTGCATCACCCAATCGGTCATCTTGACCTCGATCTGGTCGAACAGGCGGTAGCGCGGCGGATAGAGCGTGTTGTCGAGGTCAAAGACCCAGGTTTTGACGTGGTGGAAGTCGGGGTGCATTGGAGCAGGCTAGTCTTGTGGGCGGGGTGCTGCAACTGTTGTCGGGGGCGGCTGGCGCGGCTAGGGTGGGGCAAAGGGGTGGGCCCATGCCGAAAGATGCCTATACGCTGATATTGGAGGCGATCGAGGCCGGGGTGTTCAAGCCGGGCGACAGGCTGGTCGAATCAGAGCTGGCTGACCGTTTCGGGGTCTCACGCACCCCGGTGCGTGAGGCGTTGCAGCGGCTGGAAACGCAGTCGATGCTGACGCGGGATGGGCGCAGCCTGATTGTCGCCTCGCTGGATCACAACCAGCTGTCGGAGCTTTATGCCGTGCGCAGCGAGTTGGAGGGGTTGGCGGCACGGCTGGCGGCGCGGCACGCGACCGACGAAGAGCTGCATGTGTTGCGCCAGATGGTCAGCGACGACAAGGCGTTGCTGGGCGGCGATCCGCGCCTGCTCAGCCGGGCCAACAAGCGGTTTCACAAGCAGATCCACCTCGCCTCGCACAACCGGTTTCTGGTGCAGCAGCTTGATCTGGTGCACCGGTCGATGGCGTTGATGACGACGACCTCGTTTGCCGCCGAGGGCCGTGATGGCCCGGCGCTGGCCGAGCATGAAAAGATCGTCGCAGCGATGGAGGCCCACGACGGCGATGCGGCCTATCTGGCGCTGAAGTCCCATATCTCCAAGGCGTATGAGACGCGGCTCAAGATCGACGCCGGCGAAGTCAGGCTGCGTTGACGTCAAGGGTGGGGGCGGAAAGGGCACCGTGGCTGGTCTTGTCCCAGTAGAACGGGCAGCGCAGCAGTTCCCATAGCGCCTTGTAGGCGGCGAGCGCCTGCAGGGGGAAATAGACGGCCAGCGTTGGCACCCACAGCCAGCTGAGCTTTTGCCCCGAGCGTCTGAGCCCTACGATGCCAAGGGCGAGGTTCAGCCCCTCCGCCAGAAGGAACAAGACCGAGATCGCGGTGAGGGTGCCGTGGCTGAGAACCGAGGCGACCGGGTGGTTGAGGCCCAATTGCAACGCGATCAGCGACCACATCAGCGGCAGCAGCAGCGATTGCGACAGCGCGCCCAGAAACAGGATCTGAAAGCCCAGAAAACCCCGGGGCCCCAGTTGCCGCCACATGAGGCGCGGGCTGCGCATGTGGTTGATATAGGTCATCATATAGCCCTTGACCCAACGCGAGCGTTGCTTGACCCAGGGCAGGGCTACACAATTTGCCTCTTCAAAGGTGGTTGTGGCAATGACCTCGGTGCGGTAGCCATGGCGGGCCAGACGCATGCCCAGATCGGCATCTTCGGTGACGTTGTGGGCATCCCAGCCGCCAAGCTTTTCCAGAACGTCGCGGCGAAAGAACAGGGTTGTGCCACCAAGGGGCAAGGGCAGACCCAGACGTTGCAGACCCGGTAACATAACACGGAACCAGGTGGCGTATTCGATGGTAAAGCAGCGCGACAGCCAGTTGCGGGTCGGGTTGTAGAAATCAAGAACACCTTGCAGGCAGGCCACTTGGGGGGAACGTTGATGAAAGCGTTCGACGACCTTTTGGATCTGGTCAGGCTCAGGCGCATCCTCGGCATCATAGACGCCCACAATGCTGCCGCGGCACTGGGTCAGGCCGAAATTCAGCGCCCGCGGCTTGGTCTTGATGCGGCCGCGCGGCGCCAGGATCACCCGCATCCAGGCGGGCAGACCGGCGCGGCGCAAGGCGGTGCGGGTCTGTCGATCATCCTCTTCCACGATCAGGATGATGTCCAAAAGCCCGCGCGGATAGTCGAGCCGGCCGAGCCTGCGCACCAGCCGCGCCGCAATGTCGCTTTCCTTGTAGAGCGGCACCATGATCGACACCATGGGCAAGCGGGCAATCGTGGCCGGGTTGGTCGGGGTTTTGTCCACCGGACGCAGTGTCTGGATCAGAGCCGCAAGTTTGAGGCCTGCGGCGAAGAGCAGGGTCAGGGCCGACCACAGAACCAAGAGCGTCAGTGTGAGGTGCAGGGTTAGCAGCGCCAACGCGGCCACCGCCGCCAGCCCCGTCAAGACGCCGAGCCCGGCACGACGGAAACCGCGGCTGCTTTCGGCCAAAGGCAACAGGGTTTCGGCGGCACGGGCCATTTGCGGGCCACGCGCGGCCAGAATGGCAGCCTCGATCCGCTCTGGCGGGGCAAGGGCCTGCGCCACCGGGCCGAAGGTTGCGACCAGCGACGCATAGTTCTTGGCAAAGGTCTCGGCATAGGCCGTCACGATGATGGTGATGCCGCCGCTGTCGCGCCACGGCAGGATCAGTTGCGCCAGACAGACCTCTGCCCCCAGCCGGTCGATCAGGCGCGGGTCGGGTGCTTGGGTCGCCAGATTGGCCAGACCAATGCCGGAAAACGCATGCAGCGCCTGATAAAGCCGGTCCGCGCCGATCAACCGCCGTGACAGCAGCGCGTCGACCAGCCGCCCGCCGTGATCGTTGACCTCGCTGAGCGCTTGCAACAGCAAGTGCGGGGCAACCACCCCTTCGCGCAACAGTTCCATGGCAAGGGCGTGGTCGCTGTCGGCGGGGCGCGCGGGTTTGGCAATAGCGGGCCGCCCGGCACGAAAGGCCGGATCCGCGCGCTCGAAACTGCCTCGCGAGATGAGTGACATTCTTCCCCTGATTGCCGCAGCGATGCGCGCAACCCGGACAACTTGGCAGCAGAGTGGTTAACGCACCTTTAACACGGTGTGGACTGGTTTAGCTTCTTTGGGGATAACTGCCCTGAACCCTGTGGATAACTGCGCGACGTTGCGTCACTTATCCAGATCAGGCCAAGCGGCGGCCGCGCATGGCGGCGGCGAAGCGATCAAACAGGTAATAACTGTCCTGCGGTCCGGGCGACGCCTCGGGGTGATACTGCACCGAAAACACCGGCTTGCCATCAAGGGCAATGCCGCAGTTGGAGCCGTCGAAAAGGCTGACATGGGTTTCGCTCACGCCCTTGGGCAGGGTCTGGCTGTCGACGGTGAAGCCGTGGTTCATCGAGGTGATCTCGACCTTGCCGGTGGTCAGGTCCTTGACCGGATGGTTGGCGCCGTGGTGGCCGTGGTTCATCTTGACGGTGGTCGCGCCCAAGGCAAGGGCCAGCATCTGGTGGCCAAGGCAGATGCCGAAAAGGGGCAAATCGGCTTTGAGCACGCCCTGGATCATCGGCACGGCATAGACGCCGGTCGCGGCCGGATCGCCGGGGCCGTTGGACAGGAACACGCCCTCGGGGTTGAGGGCCAGCACGTCCTCGGCTGTGGCGGTGGCGGGAAGAACCGTGACCTCGCAACCCGACGATGCGAGACAGCGCAGGATATTGCGCTTGGCCCCGTAATCGATGGCCACGACGCGCAGGCCCGCGCCCTGGCGTTTGGCGTAGCCCTGAGGCCAGGCCCAGCGCATCTCGTCCCAGCGGTAGGATTGGGCGCAGGAGACATCCTTGGCCAGATCGAGCCCGACCAGCCCGACCCAGGCCCGCGCCTTGGCAACCAGACGGCCCAGGTCGAAATTGCCGTTCGGGTCGTGGGCAAGCGCCACATGCGGCGCACCTTGCTGGCGGATGGCGCGGGTGAGGCGCCGGGTGTCGATGCCACCGATGCCGATGCGCCCATGCGTGGCCATCCAGGCTGTCAGGTCGCCGGTCGAGCGCCAGTTCGACGGCTCGGTCGGGTCCCATTTCACCACCATGCCGGCGGCGACGGGATCGGCGGTTTCGTCATCCTCAAGGGTGGTGCCGGTGTTGCCGATATGGGGGAAGGTGAAGGTCACGACCTGACCGGCATAAGAGGGGTCGGTCATGATTTCCTGATAACCGGTCATCGCGGTGTTGAACACCAACTCTGCCACCGTCTCGCCAGCCGCGCCAAAGCCGTGACCGTAAAACACGGTGCCGTCTGCCAGGGCAAGGCAGGCGGTGGGTTTTGGCGTTGAGGTCACTGCGGCGACTCCCTTGGGGAAATTTGGCGGACACTAGTTGTGGGGCCGTGTGGGGTCAAGGGCAGGGCGGTTGCGTGGCTGTGGGGGCGGCGATATGGTCGGCGTTGCTGGAAAAGGGGATCACGATGGGCGTACGCGAGCAGGTGCAGGATGAGATCAAGGCGTCGATGCGGGCGCGGGCGGCGGAACGGCTGTCAGGGCTGCGGCTGATCGCGGGGGCGATCAAGGACCGCGAGATTGCCTTGCGGGCCGAGGGTGGCACGGTGAGCGATGCCGACATTCTGGCGATCCTGGGCAAGATGGTGAAACAGCGGCAGGAATCGCAGCGGATGTTTCTGGAGGGCGGGCGGCAGGATCTGGCCGACAAGGAGCGCCACGAGATCGAGGTGATCGAAGAGTTTCTGCCGCGCCAGTTGTCGGGAACCGAGGTCGAGGCCGCGATAGCGGCGGCGATTGCCGACACTGGGGCCGCTTCGGTCAAGGATATGGGGCGGGTGATGGCGGTGCTGAAGGGCAAGTACACCGGCCAGATGGATTTCGGGGCCGTGGGGGCTTTGATCAAAGCGCGGTTGGGGTAGGGTTACTCCGCCGCAATGACCGCAACTTCGTCTTGTGCCGGTTCGCAGTGCCAGTAGGGGGCGTAGCTTTCCGTCAACTTGGCATACAACGCCTGTCCGGCAAGCGCACGGGTTTGCTCAAGGGCTGCCTGCCGGAAATGCGACCACGATGCTAGATGGCCGAAGCGGTGGTAGTGCAAGAGGGTAGGGGCTTCGGCCCCCTCGATCTGGCGATTGGATATTGAAAAGTTCAGCGCCTCTTCCGCCAGTCGGTAGCCCAAACCAAAGCGTTTGAGGGTGACGGGCAGGCTGATCTGATCGAGCCAGGGCCGCTTCTGGGCGACCGGAACGACGTGGTCGATGACAAGCGCGGTATCAAGCCACAATTCGCCAAAGCTTTGGCCCTGAGCGAGCGGCCCCTCGGGAAAGGCGATCATGCCGGCATTGAAATAGGGCAGCGACTGCCGCCGCCTGCCACGCGCCAGCGTCACCCGTTCATCGGGCAGATCAAGGTCGAAGTGCTGATAGACCCTTTGCCAGCGGCTGAGGTCATGGCCCCAGCTTGGCTTGCCCTCTGGCGCCACCAGGATGGACATCGCGTCCAGCCGGTCGCTCAGGTCAAGCGGGGCCGCGCAGATCATGTCGGTGTCCAGAAACAGCGAATGGGCGGTATCGCGACGGTCGCAGGCGGCGAGGATCTTGTTGCCATGCGGATAGGGTTTGGCCCAGGCCGAGGGTGAGCCGGGCAGGCGGCGCAGATCGACATTGCAGCGCGCCATCAGGTCCTTGAAGGCGGGGTTCAGCGCCATTCGGTGACGGTCGGGGACATAGCCGATCAGGAGGTGGCGCGGGCCGTTGTGGTGGATGAGGCTGGCGGCCAACAGCGCCGCCTGCGCCTCCAGCCGGGGGCCGTCGATGATGAAGAAGATTGAGAGCACTGCCTGCCTCTTGTTTTTTGAACAAGTAAACCGGCGAAACGCTTTCGGTTCAAGAGGCTGACGGTGGGAGGCGCAGGTCAGTGAGTCGTTTGAGCAACAGAGCGTGCAGGGTTTGGCGTTCGTCGGGCGTCAGGAACGCGCCCAGTTCGACCTCGCGGCCATTGCCCGACAGGGTCAGGTAGCTGGGCACCGGGCCCGCGGTCGGGTGCAGGGTCAGGCGGACCCAGTGGGGGTTGGCCTCCCAGGTCTGGCGCGGGACGCGGGGGCCCTCGTGGGTCAGGGTCAGGCGGTCGCGGGAAAGGGTCATCACCTCGGTCACCGAACGGTCGGCCGTGTTGCGGACAAGCGCGTACCAGATGCCAGCGATGTTGGCCGAGATGAAGGCCAGCATGACCCAGAGCGTCTTGTGGCCCAGCTGGGCCAGCAGGGGCATGGCAAGAAGGGCCGCGGTGATCGCGATGAACCAGACAAAGCCCCGCGGGGCGAGCGAGCGGTGGGGCGAAAGCGTCAGCGTCTCGGGCGCATCGGCAGTGGCGGGGGTGAAGCGGTAGGGCATGGCACCGGAGTAACCGAAATAACTGAAATAGCGATGCGGCCGTTTGGCGGGCGAATGCGTGCTGCGACTCGGTCAAAGAAGCAGTAGTCTCGCGCCCATGCGTTG
>JANXPK010000675.1 GCA_025357355.1 Rhodobacterales bacterium | reverse complement strand
GGTGCCGGTGGCGCGGATGCGCTTGAGGGTCGGCATCAGGCCGGCCTTGATGGCAACCGCAAGATATTCCGGCTCGCAGCCATCAAGGCAGATGGCGATGGCGGGAACCTTCGGCCAGGGATAGCTGCGGTCGTTCACGGTGACGGGGGAATGCATGGGCTGTCCTTCAGGCGGCAAGTTTGGCGCGTTCGGCCAAGGCCTGCGCAGGGGGGGCGGCGGAGGTGACACCAAGTTCGGCAAGACATTCCTTGGCGGCTTGCACCACGCGGCGCATGACGTGTTCGTCCATCCGGCCAATCACGCCGATGCGGAAACTGTCGACCACGGTCAGTTTGCCGGGGTAGATGATGAAGCCCTTGGATTTCATCAGGTCGTAGAATTTCGTGAACACGAAATGCGG
Organism: Rhodobacterales bacterium; assembly: GCA_025357355.1. Lineage (GTDB taxonomy): Bacteria > Pseudomonadota > Alphaproteobacteria > Rhodobacterales > Rhodobacteraceae > Stagnihabitans. Next base: position 2,123 of record JANXPK010000675.1, on the reverse strand, counting down.
GTCAGCGGGGCAGAAGAAGGTCACGATGATGGGGGAAAGCCAGCGGTCTTTCAGCAGCGTCTCGAACCCCAGATCGCGCATTCCGGCCACCATCACGTCGCGGTTGCGGGTGTAGCGGGCACCACGGGCGGCAACACCACCCTCGGCCGCATGGATGTGCAAGGCTTCAAGGAAGGCTGCGACGACATGGGTGGGCGGGGTATAGCGCCACTGGCCGGACTTCACCATGTTGGTCCATTGGGCGTGGACATCGAGGCTGAGCGAGTGGCAGTTGCCTTTCGCCGCGTCGAGTTCAGAATTGCGGGCGATCACAAAGCCGAAGCCGGGCACGCCCTCGATACATTTGTTGGCCGAGGACACCATCGCGGCATAGTGGATGCCGGTCATGTCGATGGCACCAAAGGCGGACATGCTGTCAACCAGGAGCTTGCGGCCACGGGAGCGGACAGCATCGGATATCTCGGCCACCGGGTTCAGGATGCCGGAGGAGGTTTCGCAATGGATCGCCATGACATGGGTTATGGCGGGGTCAGCATCGAGTGCGGCGGCCACCTCGTCCCCGCGCGGCGGCATGTAGTCGCCCTTGTCGATCAGGGTGTAGGCGCGGCCCATCACGCGCAGGGTTTCGGCGGCGCGCAGGCCATAGGCGCCGTTGGCCAGCACCAGCACCTTGCCATTGCGAGGCACGAAGGTGCCCAGCATCGCCTCGACACAATAGCTGCCAGAGCCTTGCATCGGCACGCAGGCAAAGTCGTCGCCGTGACCGGCAAGCGTCACCAACTGGTCGCACAGCGACCTCGTCATGGCGCGGAAATCGGCATCCCACGACCCCCAGTCGCGCAACATCGCCTCTTTGACGCGGCTGTCGGTGGTCAGCGGGCCGGGGGTCAGAAGGTAGGGCTCGCCGAGTTTGGGGGTGGGGAATGGGGCTTGGGTCATCGCGGTCTCCCTTGGGCTTGGCGGCTTGTTTCATGACAGCTCATATTTGTAAAATCGTTGTTTCCGATATATCCATAAGTTCTTCTGGGGGTTTCCATGCGCCGTGTCCAGCTTCGCGCCTTTCACCATGTCGCCCTGACGGGCAGCTTTTCGCGGGCGGCAGAAGCATTGCATGTCACCCAACCGGCAATTTCCGACCAGATCAGAAAATTGGAAGAGGAATATGACATCCTGCTGTTCAACCGCACCAAACGGCAGGTCAGTCTGACGCGGGCGGGGCGGGAGTTGCTGGACATCACGCGGCGGTTGTTTGACGCCGAGGATCGGGCGCTGGAGCTGTTGTCGGAGAACCGGGCGCTGCGGGGGGGCAACCTCCGGATCGTGGCGGACAGTGCGGTGCATGTGTTGCCGGTGCTGGCGGCGTTTCAGGCAAAATATCCCGGAGTGCATGTGCAGATCAGGGCGGGCAACAGCCAGCAGGTGATCGGCAGCCTGCAGTCCTATGATGCCGATCTGGGGGTGGTTGGCGAGGTGCCGCAGGCCGGGGATTTCGAGCATATCCTGTTGAACGCCACCCCGATCACCGCCTTTGTCGCAGCAAGTCATCCGGTGGCCGCCGTGGCCAGCCTGTCGTGGCAGGACCTTGCAGCGCTGCCCTTGGTACTGCGCGAACCGGGATCCAAGACCCGGACCATGCTGGAGGCGGCGGCGGCGCGGGCGGGGGTTGGGTTGACGGCGGCCATCGAGGCCGAGGGGCGCGAGGCGGTGCGCGAGATCGTGGCCGCGGGCGCGGGGGTAGGCTTTGTCTCGCGCGCGGAGTTTGTGCCGGATGTCAGGCTGGTGGAAATTCCGATCGAGGGGAATGCTGCGATCATGATGGAAGAGGCGCTGATCTGCCTGCGGGTGCGGCGGGGCGGCAAGCTGGTGGCCGCGTTTCTTGACCTGGCAAGGGGGTTGGCGAAGGATCGGGCGTGAGGGGGCTGCCGACCTGGTCCGAGGTTCGGACCAAGGTATGATGCCCCTTCAAGGGTTCACTACCCGGCCAAAGGTACGGAGTCCGAACTTGCATCTGCTGTCTGTCTTCCCTTCCCCGATAGGCCAAAGCCTATCGGGGAGGCGCCTTCTGCGCCCACCCCAGGCAGGCGCCTCCCCTTCCTCACCATGGCACCCGACCCAATCCCCCT
>JANXPK010000598.1 GCA_025357355.1 Rhodobacterales bacterium | reverse complement strand
GACGTCGTTGGCGCCGATGAGGTGCTGTTGCGACTCAGCCGGGTTGGAATCTGCGGGACGGATTATCACATCTATTCCGGACTGCACCCGTTTCTGAACTACCCGCGGGTCATCGGCCATGAACTGTCCGGCGTGATCGTAAGTGCCCCGGCTGGCTCTGGCTGGACCGTCGGGCAACTGGCGGCAGTCAACCCCTACATTGCATGCGGTGTCTGCCATGCCTGCAAGATCGGCAAACCGAATTGTTGCATGAAGATCGCAGTGTTGGGAGTTCATCGCGACGGCGGCATGGCCGAGTTTCTCAGCCTTCCTGCCAGAAACCTGATCCGGGCGGATGGGCTTTCGGCGGATCAGGCGGCGTCGGTCGAATTCCTGGCCATCGGGGCGCACGCTGTGCGACGTGGTGCTGTCAGCCCCGGTGCCCGGGTTTTGGTCGTGGGGGCGGGGCCCATCGGCATTGGGGCAGCACTTTTTGCCAAGATCGCGGGGGGGCAGGTCACAATCACCGACCGTGACCGTGGTCGGCTGGCCCTGGTGGCCGATTCAATTGGTATCTCGGACCTTTTGCTGGCTGACGAGAACCTTGCAGCATCCGTATCCGCCGCGACGGCTGGCAACGGCTTTGACGTGGTCTTTGACGCAACCGGCAATCAAGCCTCGATGGAGGCGAGTTTCAAACACGTCGCCCACGGCGGCGTAATGGTGCTCGTCGGTCTGTTGAAAGCCCGCATCAGTTTCGATGACCCGGAGTTTCACCGCCGCGAGATGTCCTTGCTGGCCAGCCGCAACGCGACACAAGAAGATTTCGACCATGTCATTTCAGCAATTCGGATTGGCCATGTCGATGTCAGTCGTTTGATCACGCATCGCACAACATTGGCGCAAGTGGCCACGGACTTGCCACGCTGGGCGAGCGACAAGACCGGCCTCATCAAAGCGATGGTTGGGCTGGATTGAATGGCGACCCGGGTTCTGCAATTTGGCACCAGCAGATTCCTGCAGGCTCATGCCGATCTCTTTATCCATGAGGCCCGTGAGGCCGGGCAGGACATTGGCCCAATCACTGTCGTCAAGACCACGACTGGAACCGACCGTTCCAGGCGAATTCAGGCCTTTGTCGGCCCTGACGGTTTCCCGGTCCGGATCAGAGGTTATGAGGCGGGCCAGACGATTGACCGCGAGGTCCGGGTGAAAAGTGTGATCCGGGCAATCGAAGCCCAACACGACTGGAGCCGACTTGAAGACATCTTTGCCCATGAGACCGAAGTTGTGCTGTCAAATACCGGGGACCTGGGGTTTCTCGTCGCCGGACTTGACCGGAACCCCAAAACCGCTGGCAAGATACCGGCCAGCTTTCCGGCAAAGTTGTTGCGGCTGTTGCGCCACCGCTTTGACCTTGGCGCGGCACCGCTGCTGATACTGCCTTGCGAGCTGGTCAATGCGAATGGCCAGGAACTTCGACGGACGCTGACAGAACTTGCACGTGATTGGCACGAAGACAGCGACTTCACGGATTGGATAGGCACCACAGTCACGATCTGCGACACTCTCGTGGACCGGATCGTTTCGGAGCCTCTGGAACCCATTGGCGCAGTTGCAGAACCTTACGCGCTTTGGGCGATCCGACGAGTGCCTGATATGGTGGTGCCTTTCAGCCATCCCAAGGTGGTCTACACCGACGACTTGACCCCCTTCGTGCGACTGAAACTCCATATCCTGAACCTTGGCCATACCTGGTTGGCAGCACGTTGGCTTGCCGAGGGCCGGGCCGCCAGCGAAACCGTGCGGGAAATTCTAGCGATTCCGCCGATACGGGACGAGTTGCTTGGCCTGTACCGCGATGAGGTTGTACCTGGCTTCGCCGCCCACGGCATGGCCGAAGCCGCCGACCGCTACGCGATCCAGACCGTCGAACGATTTGACAACCCGTTCCTGAACCATCGGCTCAGCGACATCGCCCAAAATCACGCGATCAAGGTCAGCCATCGGGTCCGGGCGTTTTTGGATTGGGTCCATGGCGTTGACCCGGATATTCCGTTGCCCAGACTGGAGCGACTGGCGCGCACAGCTTTGCAAGCCCACTGAAGAATTGGCTGAAATCGCCCCCGCATTCTCAACAACAATATTTCGCCGATAACGCCCTGCCG
>JANXPK010000554.1 GCA_025357355.1 Rhodobacterales bacterium | reverse complement strand
CAGCGTCACCGTGGCCCCCGCGCCATGCAGCACCCGCGCAATCTCGCCGCCGATCCCGCCCGACGCCCCCGTCACCAGCGCGCATTTCCCCGTCAGATCAAACATTCCGGTCTCCCCGTTTGCGCCCTCATAGCAGGCCAGAACCCGCATCGCTACCACTCTCAAATCGCTCAAATTTGTCTAAAATTGCGGCCCCATTCACTTTGGCAGAAATACTCCCGCCGGAGGCTCCGTCCTCACCGCCCGCGCAGCGCCATCCACGCCCCGCCCGCCGTCAGAAACACCCCGCTGACCACCTCGATCACCCGGATACGCGACCGCGACAGCCAGCTTCCGGCGCGTCCGGCGGCCAAGGCGTAACAGGTATCGCTCGCCGCCGCGATCACCGCAAAGGTCACGCCCAGTTGCAGCGTCTCGATCCCGGCATTGCCGCCCTTGCTCAGAAACGGCGGGATCAGCGCACCAAACAGCACCAGCATCTTGGGGTTCGACAAGATCACCACAAAGCCTTGCAGAAAGAACGACCCCCGTGGCCGCGCCCGCGCGACCGCCACCGCCAGATCGCCGTGCGAGCGCAACAACCGCACCCCGAGCCAGATCAGATAGGCCGCCCCGGCATAGCGCAGCGCATCAAACCACACCCCCATCACCGCGATCAGCGCATTCAGCCCCAATGCCGCAATCGCCAGCCAGATCGCCACCCCGGCCTGGGTGCCGAGCACATTCATCAGCCCCGCCCGCGGCCCGTAGCGCAGGGCATTGGCAATGATCACCGTCACCGTCGGCCCCGGCACCACCGCTAAGGCGACCGAGGCCGCGCAGAACGCCAGATAGCTGTCATTGGTCATCCCATTCCTCCCAAAACCGGCCCCGCCTCACGCAACCAAAAGTTAAATTCAGGTTAATAAGAAATCTTAACATATTGATATAACGTTACTTTCATACTGGTCCGAGGTTCGGACCATCCTACCCCTTCGCTGCCACCACATCCTCCGGCGTGCCCACTGCCTTCGTCACGGCCCCCACCACGCAGCGCTTGATCATGCTTGACAAGGCCTTGCCCGCGCCCACCTCCCAGAACTCCGTCACCCCCGCCGCCGCCATCCACAAGACCGACTCGCGCCACCGCACCGAGCCTGTCACCTGCGCCACCAGCAACGCCCGGATCCGGTCAGGCTCCGTCACCGCCTCTGCCCGCACATTCACCACCACCGGCACGCGGGGCGTATGAACGACCACCCCCGCCAAAGCCTCCGCCATCACCGCCGCCGCCGGCTGCATCAGCGCGCAATGAAAGGGCGCGCTCACCGGCAGCAACAACGCCCGCCTGGCCCCCTTGGCGCGGGCAATCTCCAGCGCCCGCTCGACCGCAGCGCGATGCCCCGACACCACCACCTGGGCCGGATCGTTATCGTTGGCGGCCTGACAAACCTCGCCCTGCGCCGCCTCCGCCGCGACTTCCGCCGCCTGCTCAAAGTTCAACCCCAGCAGCGCCGCCATCGCGCCCAAACCCACCGGCACCGCCTCCTGCATGGCCTTGCCACGAATGCGCAACAACCGCGCCGTGTCGCCCAGCTCCAGCGCCCCCGCCGCACACAGCGCCGAATATTCGCCCAAGCTATGCCCCGCGACGAACGCCACCCCGTCCAGCCCCAACCCCTCGCTCTCCAGCGCCCTGAACGCCGCCAGCGACGTCGCCATCAGCGCCGGCTGGGCGTTCTGCGTCAGCGTCAGTTCCTCGATCGCGCCTTCCCAGATCAACGCCGACAGCTTCTCGCCCAGCGCGTCATCGACCGCGTCGTACACCGCCTTGGCCGCCGGATAGGCCGCAGCCAGTGCCTGTCCCATCCCGATGGTCTGGGCGCCCTGCCCCGGAAACACATATGCGCGGCTCATCGACGGCTCCCATCCTGTTGCAAGTCTCGGCATAGCAACTGCCACGCCCACCCGCAACGTGACCCGCTCAAATCCGCGCCTGCATCCAGTCCAGAATTTCCGCCAGAACCGCATCACCGCCCAGATCGGCCAGAAGGTCATGGACATGACCCTCGTAAATCCGCAAGCTCTTGTCCTTCGATGCGGCCCTGGCGTGAAACTCGATGCTGCCTGACGGGCTGGTCGCCTTGTCCACCGTGCCGTGCAGGATCATCAGCGGCATCACAAACCGTTCAATCGCCGCCCCGAACACCCCGGCGCCACGGCCAATCTCCGACAAAACCCGCGCCGCCTGCGACTCGCCTGCAATCAGCGGATCAGCCTTCATGTCGGCAATCACCGCCGGATCGCGCGAAAACACTGACGGGTCCAGCTTGAAGATATGGGCATGCGGAAACAGTCGGGCGATGCCCTTCAGGATCATCTGCACCACTTCCGGCACCGGCACCTTGTAGGCAAAGCTTTCACAGATCAGCCCGGCCAACTCGCCCTGATGGTCCAGCGCATACAGGCACGCCACCAACCCACCCGCCGAATGGCCAAGCACGAAAACCGGCAAGCCCGGATGCCTGGCCCGCGCGATGGCCACCGTCTGGGCAAGGTCGGCGACATGCTCGTCGATCCTGTCCACATAGAACCGCTCCCCCTCCGACTTGCCCCGTCCCCGCATGTCGCAGGCATAGACGGCAAACCCCTTGGCTACTGCCCCAGCCGCGACCTTGCCATAGCGCCCGCCATGTGACTGCAACCCGTGCTGAATAACCAGAACGGCCCGCGGCTGCTCCGGCAGCCACGCATGCAAGCAAATCCGCAGCCCGCCCGCGCCCGTGAACATCTCTTCGCCCATCACGCCCTCCCGCTTGCCCAAGCCCGCCATAAAGCCTAGACTGTCCCACCACCCCGCGCAACTTCGCCCGTCACCGTCGCCGTCGTTCCCATGCACCCAGTCACCCGCAAGATCGTCTTCGCCATCAGCTTCGAGACCCTCGGTGTGCTGCTGGCCACACTGATGCTGCTGGCCCTGTCAGATGCCAGCGCCAGCCGGTCTTTTCTGCTGGCGGTGATCAGCGCCGCCGTCGCGCTCGGCTGGAATTTCATCTTCAACAGCGTGTTCGAGGCCTGGGAGGCGCGCCAATCCGTCAAAGGCCGCCCTTTGCCGCTGCGCGCCCTGCACGCCCTGCTGTTCGAAGGTGGCCTGACCCTGCTGATGGTGCCGGTCACCGCCTGGTGGCTGGGCGTCGGACTGCGCGCTGCCTTGGGCTACGAATTCGCCCTCATCGTGCTTTTCGTCGTCTATACCTATGCCTTCACCTGGGCCTTCGACCACCTCTTCGGCCTGCCACCCTCGGCCCTTTAGGGCGCAACTCTCCCTTGCGTCCCCGGCCAATCCCGCTATAAGGCCCCATCTTTCCGCAATCCCACGCACCGGCGCAGCCTCTCGTGGACGGGCCGCGGAAAGAGATCGCCCGTCCGTTGAAGCCGCCTTGAATCGGAGCCCACATGCCGCTTTACGAGCATGTCTTTATCGCGCGTCAGGACTTGTCCTCTGCGCAGGCCGAAGGCCTCATCGAACATTTCACCGCGGTGATCGCAGACAACGGCGGCAAGGTCGTTGAAAACGAATACTGGGGCGTCAAGACGATGGCCTACAAGATCAACA
>JANXPK010000542.1 GCA_025357355.1 Rhodobacterales bacterium | reverse complement strand
CGCTTCCATCGAACTGCACCGTGCCCCTGCCCGGCGATGCAGCGAGCCAATCCGATTCGCCGCCGCAATCCGCAGCGCTCAGGCGATCACGATGCGGCTGTCCAGCCCGGTCAGGCTCGACACATGCATCAGCGTCAGCTCATCGATGCCAAAGTCGAGCACGACCGTGCCGTTGCGCACCACACCAAAGTCTGACACCACCTGCGCCGCCGTCAGCGTCACCCCGCCCCACAGGTCCGGCGACAGGCCGATCACATCCTGGCTGGCGTTGAAATCCATCGCCCTGTCATGGCCGTCGCCTGCGACAAAGACAAAGCCGTCCGCCCCGCCATTGCCATAAAGCCGGTCGTTGCCGCCGCCGCCGTTCAAAAGATCGGCACCACCGCCGCCCTTCATCACATTGGCCACCGCGTTGCCCAGCATGGTGTCTCGCCCCGACCCGCCAACGGCATTCTCGATCACCGCACCCAGGGCAATCGACAGATTGCCGGTGAACCCGCCGACATCCGAAAACTGCCCGGCGTTCAGGTCGATGGTCTGCTTGGTCTTGAAGCCCGACAGGTTCAGCGTGTCAATGCCACCCCCGTCCCAGATGCACATCAAGGGGTCGGTATTGACAGTAAAGTCATAGGCCCCGCCGACCGTTGCATGAAACCCGTAGGTGTCGTTGCCCGCCCGCGTCGCGTGGTTGACGCCGTAAAGCTGCTGCACGGCATAGATGTCATAGAGCATCAGCGTATCGGGATGGCTCGCGGGCGCGTCAGGCGCGGTATCGGTGGCGCCGAAATAGCTCATCACCGTATACTGGTTGCTGTCCTCCACGAACTGCGCGCTGTTGGCGTAGGTGATGGTCACCCCCGGTGCGGCGTTGTAATCGCCGGGATGGGCCAGACCCATGGCATGGCCCAACTCATGCAGGAACACGAAATAGTCATAGCTGCCGACCGGCAGGCTGGACGTGCTGACCGAATCGTTGTTCACCCACAGATCGCCCGCAATATTGCTCGCCCCGGTCCCGCCCGGAAACTGCGCATAGGCCCCGGCCCCGTCAGTGGTCGAAGTATAGGCCCCAAGCAGGAGGGTGGCGTTGTTGGTGGTGCCGCCCGGATTGACCTGAACGAAACTCACATTGGCCACGTCGGAATAGTTGCCCAGCGCTGCTTCTGCCGCCGCGATCTGTGCGGCGCTCAACACATGGAACGGGGCTGCAACCCCGCTGGCATCAGCCGCCGGACCGCTGGCCCGCACGCCCCAGGTCAACGTGACCGGCGTCTCGGGCGCGGTCGCCCAGCTGTCCGCCGGCCGGTACAGGATCGCGGCCCCCATCTCGACCCCATAACTCGGCAGCGCACCCACGGTCTCCGCTAGGCCATAGCCGCCGTCCACACCCGCGCCCAGTGCCCGAACCTCGACGTAATAGGTGCCCGATGTCGCCGCCGTGAAGGTCAGCGATGCGGTCAGCCCCGGTCCGCCATCATCGTTCAGCGCCACCACCACGCCGCCCGTATCATGCAGCTTCAGCAACGGGTCGGTGACCCCGGTGCCCGCCGCCCCGATCCCCATCGCACCAAAACTGTAGGTCTGGCCCGCCACCAGCGTCACCTCGACCCAGTCGCTCTCGTTCTGGCTCATCGTGCCAAAGAACGCGTCGCCGGGCTGCATCGCATAGGGGGTAGAGGTGCCGCCCGGTGCATCGGTGGTTTCCACAATCGTGGTCATCGCTGTCTCCATTCACTCGCAAGTAACCAACTGGCACGCCTTGCAGGCCCCGCCAAATGGTCAGGCCCTCCCCCACAAGCAAATCACGCCCGACCCCCGCCGGTCAACCGACCCGGCCCCGGACTTGCACGCAATTGACTGCAAATCCGCGCACCGCTGGCGGCCTTGCCCCCGCGTCATCACAAGCCCCACGTAACCCGCGATTGACCGGCAGCCTGCCCCATGCTCAGTTCCCCACACGCCCAACCCGTGCGATTGGACACGCGCCACCACGGGGACCGCCACATCCAACCGGAGATTTTCATGGCCACGATTGCCGAAACCGCCGACGCCGCCGCCACCGCCGCCACAGCCTACACGATGACCGCGGGGGACACCTTTCTGGGCGTGCTCGATCCGCAGACCAGCGACTGGGTCGCCGTCACCCTAACCGCCGGGCAGACCTACAGCTTTGGTGCCGTCGGCCTTGGCGCCGATGCCACCGGCCTGACCGACCCGCTCCTGATCCTGCACGACGCTTCCGGCAATACCATTGCGCTGAACGACAATTCCGGTCCCGGCCACGCTGCCGAATTTACCCTGACCGCCGCCACCACCGGCACCTATTATGTCGAGGTCGCCTCCCCCACCGCCACCGCGCCCGGCGACTACGGACTGGCCTTCTCGCTCGGCACCAAGCCCAGTTTTGACGCCGAACTCGGCGCCGCCGCCCTTTACCGCCCCGGCGTCACTTGGTCCGGCACCCCCGGCACCGGCACCACCGTGACGTGGGGCGTGCGCAGCGAAGGGCTGGCGCTCGATGCCAGCGGTCATGCCGCACCCTTCCTGCTGCTGACCGCCGCGCAAACCGCCGCCGCCCAGACCGCCCTCGCCGATTACGCCGACATCTGCAACCTCACCGTGGTTCAGCTCAACCCCGGCGGCACCTCCAACGACGCCACCATCGAGTTGGGCGCCTACCAGTCCACCCGGGATGGTGCCGGGGCCTATACCTACTACCCCGCCAACCCCGCCGCGCACAGCAACAGCGGCGACATGTGGCTCAACGATCAGTATGTCGAGGGCCAAAGCCTGCCCTATGGCAGCTACAGCTATTTCGTGTTCCTGCACGAACTGGGCCATGCCATGGGTCTGGCCCATCCGGGCGACTACAACGCCGCCCCCGGGGTCCGCATCACCTACGACACCTCCGCCCAGTTCGTGCAGGACAGCGAGCAATACACCGTCATGAGCTATTTTCACGCCAGCGCCACCGATCCCGGCGCGCCCCGGGTCTACGCCCAGACCCTGATGATGTACGACATCTATGCGCTGCAACAGATGTACGGCGTGAACGCGGCCACACGGGCGGGCGACGACACTTACGGCTTTCACGCCACCGTCGGCGGTCCCTATGATTTCGCCACGAACACCACGCCGCTTCTGTGTATCTGGGACGGCGCGGGCACCGATACGCTGGATTTGTCCGGCTTTGCCAGGAAACAGACCATCGACCTGCGCGCCGGCCATTTCTCCGACGTGGGCGGCTATAGCGCCAACCTCTCCATTGCCATTGGTGCCGTGATCGAGGATGCGGTGGGCGGCTCCAAGGCCGATGACATCTTCGGCAACCATGCCGCCAACGTCATTCTGGGCGGCGCGGGCGCGGACAGGCTGGCCGGTCTGCATGGCAACGACAGCCTGACGGGCGGCGGCGGGCCGGACAGCTTCGTCTTCGCCCATGGCACCGGTCACGACACCGTCACCGATTTCAGCCTTGCCCACGATTATCTGGTGCTGAACGCCAATCTGTGGGGTGGCGGCGCGATGACCGCGGCCGAGG
>JANXPK010000507.1 GCA_025357355.1 Rhodobacterales bacterium | reverse complement strand
CGCCTTCTGCGCCCACCCCAGGCAGGCGCCTCCCCTTCCTCACCAGAGTGCCCGACCCAATCGCCCTTGCCTTGCGCTGGCGCGCGGCGGCAAGCGGACCGATGAAGGCTCCCCCGGAGCCCTCATCAGACGGTCCTCTGGTGCGGGTCGCGAAAGCGGCCATCAAGATTCACCGCGCTCTAGCTTGGGCGGTTTCCGCCCAAAGCGCGCACCCATTTCCACAGAAACCAGACCGGCCAGCGCAGGACGCTCGCGCCTCCGGCGAGAAAGAGCAGGCCGAGGATGGGGCCGGTGGTCAGGGTGATCGCGCCGAGCAGGGGGACACCGAGGGCGATCAGTGTGTAGGCGTTGCGCCAGTGGTGGTCGCGGGAGGGGAACATGGCGATGACGTTGGCGGCGATGAGCCATAGGAAACCGGCGATGAGGGGGAGGCTCATGGGTCGGGACCGGTCGGGGGGGTGGGTTGGGGGGTGGGTTTGACCCTGGCCGGGGGCTTGTAGCCGGGGCGCAGCTCTGGCGGAATCTCGGGCAGAGGCAGGCCGAGGGCCTTGCGGGTGAGGTAGTTGAGCGGACGTCGGAACATCGAAAGGAAGGCGAAAAGGCCGGCGGCGACCCAGAGCCAGCCGTGGACCATGCCGATCCAGACCAGAAGGAAGGGGGCGGCGATCAGGAGGGGCAGGCCGGGGAAGCGCTGATAATAAAGCGGCAAGGCGGCGGTGAGGGCGACGGCGATGACCCAGAGGGCGCCGAGGATGAGGGGAAGGCTCATGGCGTCTCGTCCAATTTGAGGCGGGGGTCGCGGGCGGGCAGACCAAAAGCGCGGCAGACGAGGTAGATCAGGGCGCGGCGGAACATCGAGGCGAAGGCGATAAGGCCCGCCAGGGTCCAGATGTAGCCGTGTGTGGCGCCGATCCAGATCAGGAGGGCGGGAGCGGAAAAGAAGAGGAAGGAGGCCGGGATACGCTGCAGGCGACCCGGAAGGGTGGCGGCAAGGGCACCGACGATGACCCAGAGGCAGGCGAGGATGAGGGGGAGGCTCATGGATTGGCCCGCGAACCAGAGGAATATTCTGCGAAAGATCGAGACGGTGTGGTCATGCAAGCTGTCCCGTCAGTCTGGCGGGCAGGGCGTTGGCCCAGGCGGAGATGGAACCGGCGCCAAGGCAGACCACCATGTCGCCGGGTTGGGCCTGTTCGCGCACGAGGCGGGCCAGATCGGCTTCGTCGATCAGGGCGCGGGCGTGGCGGTGGCCGTGGGCGATCAGGGCGGCGACAAGGTCATCGCGGGAGGCGCCGGGGATGGGATCCTCACCGGCGGCATAGACGTCGGCGATGGCGACGACATCGGCCTCGTTGAAGCAGGTGCAGAATTCTTCGAACAGGTTGTGCAGACGGGTGTAGCGATGGGGCTGGTGGACGGCGATGATGCGGCCTTTGGTGGCCTGGCGCGCGGCCTTGAGCACGGCGGCGATCTCGACCGGGTGGTGGCCGTAATCGTCGATGATGGTGACGCCGTTCACCTCGGCCACTTTGGTGAAGCGGCGGTTGACGCCAGCGAAACCGGCCAGCGCCTCGCGGATCTCGGTCGCTTTCATGCCAAGGTGGCGGGCGACGGCGACGGCGGCAAGGGCGTTGGAGACGTTGTGGTCGCCGGGCATCG
>JANXPK010000446.1 GCA_025357355.1 Rhodobacterales bacterium | reverse complement strand
CGATGCCGACCAACCGCAGACTGCCCGCTTCTGACCGCAGCAGGCTGTCGGTGCAGTCGATTGCCATCGCTGGTCCATTAGTCACCACGCCAGCAGCATCAGGGCCAGAGTCGCGCCAGACCGCCTCCCAGCCGCCCAGATCCGACCAAACGCCGCCATAGGGCACGACGCTAAGATTGGCGGCCTTCTCCATCACCGCATAGTCGATGGAAACATCGGGCAAGGCCGTCCACGGCGCGGGCGCCAGTCGGGTAAAGCCTAGATCGCGCTCAGCCGCATCAAAGGCCAGGTGAACCCCGGCCAGGGTATTCGGCGCGTGGGTCTGAAAGGCGGCGATGATGGCCGTCGTCGTGAAGAGGAAGATGCCAGCGTTCCACAAATGCCGCCCATCGGCCAGCATCGCGGCGGCCTTGGCGCTTTCAGGCTTTTCCACAAAGCGCTTGAGCGGCTGGACAACGGCGGCAAATTCGCCAGCGCCCTCAGTCAGTTCCAGCCAGCCATAGCCGGTTTCGGGGCGGTCAGGACGAATGCCGAATGTGACCAGCCGGCCTGACAGCGCCGTCGGAACCGCTGCCTGCACAGTACTTCGAAAGCGGGCGTCATCGGGGATGACATGATCCGAGGGGGCGACCAGCATCAAGGCCCCGGGTTCGACCGTATCCAACGCAAGGGCCGCTGCCAGAATGGCAGCCGCGGTGTTGCGGCCTTCAGGTTCGATCAGAACCGCCGCAGGAATGACCCCGATGGCGCCCAATTGCTCGGTGACGATGAACCGGAAATCCGAACCGGAAACCACTGTGGGCGCGGCAAAACCCGCCGCCGTAAACCGGCGGGCCGAAGCCTGAAACAAGCTTTCATCGCCGGTCAGGGCCGAAAACTGCTTGGGAAAACTCTTGCGCGACAGAGGCCACAGCCGGGTGCCGGAGCCGCCGCACAGCACGACAGGGTGAATGATCGGGCTCAAGGTCTGTAGTTGCCTCTTGTCAATGCCTGTTCCGGCGGTTGTTCTTCTGCGCCTAGGTACGCTTGGAATTGTGGCGCTTTTCCACTTGAGTGTTGATCCAAGTATAGGTCCTCTCCAACCCTGCCTGCAAGGTCCGGCTCGGCGCCCAGCCTAGCATCTTGCGGATCAGCCGGTTGTCAGAATTGCGGCCGCGCACTCCCAGAGGACCCGGAATGTTGCTCACACGCAGGTCCTTGCCCGCAATGCCGATGACCATGTCGGCGAGATGGTTGATCGTCACCATCTCTTCCGAACCGATATTGACCGGTCCCTGAAAGTCCGACCGCAAAAGCCGGATCGTTCCTTCCAGGCATTCATCGATATAAAGGAAGGACCGGGTCTGCTTGCCGTCGCCCCAAACCTCGATCTTGCCGCCATTGGCGGTGGTGGCCACTTTGCGGCAAAGCGCTGCTGGGGCCTTTTCCTTGCCACCATCCCAGGTGCCTTCGGGGCCGAAGATGTTGTGATAGCGGGCCACCCGGTTCTGCATGCCGTGGTTGCGATTGTAAGCAAGGTACAGCCGTTCGGAGAACAGTTTTTCCCAGCCATATTCGCTGTCGGGGTTGGCGGGATAGGCGCTGTCCTCGGCACAATTCGGATTGTCCGGGTCCAGTTGGTTGTGTTCGGGATACATGCAGGCGGATGAGGAATAGAACACCCGTTTGATCGTGCGTCTACGGCAGGTCTCCAGCACGTTTAGGTTGATGGTCGCCGAATTGTGCATGATATCGGCGTCATTCTCGCCAGTGAAAATGTAGCCAGCCCCACCCATGTCAGCGGCCAACTGGTAGACCTCGTCAAAGCGGCGGTCGATGACCGAGCGGACAAAGTCCTGCTCACGCAGATCGCCGATGGCGAAATCGTCCGCCTGGGTCTCGCTGTATTCATGCGCCTTGAGGTCGACGCCGCGCACCCAGAAACCTTCACGCCTGAGGCGTTTGACCAAATGGCCGCCGATGAAACCACCTGCACCAAGAACGAGGGCTGTCTTATGCGTCATCTGTCCATTTTCCGTTCAAGCCTTGCTCTTCTACTTAAGACAGTTGCGACGTTCCAAACAGAGTCAATTGGCAATGGGAAACTGGTCAGACAATGACTGCGCCAGTGGTGCAAGCCCTCGCGGGATCAATAACAAATCGGTGTTGAATGAGCGCTTCTTGCCCTCCAACACGCGATCCAGATCAAGGCCCGTTGCAACTCTACATCTGAGGTTGCCGTGCGCCCAACTTGCGATGTCAAAAATTATAAAGTTATTGACCAGCCATTCGGAATAAGTTAGCCCGGCAACAATCTCGCGAAGCCCCTGCCACGGGGAAAATTCGACAATAAATACGTTGTTGATTTGCTCTTGCGAGGCGGCAATCGAGGAAAAAGCATCAATTTCGCTTCCCTCGATGTCGAGCTTGATCAGAGAAATCGGCTTTTCATCCGGGATTATCGCCGAAAGAGGAACAACCGAGCAAGAAGTTGACGTAAACTCCGTCGATTTCTTGGAATTGATATCGTGAAGGGTGCCGCCAATCATTCTGCCTTTCGGGTGAACGAATTCCAATATTCCAGCCGCGCGCCCGACACCAAAGTTGTGCAGTTGCGCAACCAACCCATACTGAGAAATATTGGCAGCAATCGAATCAATCAAAAATGGGTTAGCCTCGTAAGCATCGATGCGCCCATCAATTCCGGCCTTTTCGCATGCCAAGCCGGCTGCAATTGTGAACATACCCATGTAAACGCCGCAGTCAACGATATGAATCGACTGCGCGGAGCAATTTTCCCGATTAAATTCATAAATCGCTTCGATAGTCGTCAATAACAAACGGTTCTTATCCAGGAACGCGGAAAACTTCGGCTTGGCGTCACTTGGCGAATCAGCGGCGTCAAAATTTTCCTTGACCCAAATATCATCGAAATAGGGTTCGCGTTTGCTGGTAAATCCATTGCTACGCCCGCAGATGAATTCCGAAATGGCGCCTTCTTTCATCGCCTGTTCCCATGGTAGGATTGGTCAGCAAACACATTTGACTTTGTATCATAGTCGAAAGCTTTGAAATCAGCATTGAAAAGTGCTGTAATCATTTGGCGCGTATTGTCACTAAGGACATTGCTCAGCTTTCGGTCGGCGTCCGTTGGTGTGAAACTTACGTCTTTCTGCGAAGGAAAAGGAACATCGCATCCCATTTGAGCTAGGATATATTTGGAATCCTCCTGAAGGTATTCAAATCGGCCAATGAAATCAAATTTGACCTGCGGCCAGCGCAACAATACAGATTGTTGCTGCCAGTGCTCATCTTCGCGCAAATAATTCTTTCCATCCCGCAGCCAAAGCAGAAACACTTCGAAAGTCACCTCCGGAAACTGGGAATTATCCAGGGTGGCTAGGCGAAACTCGTCCACTTTTCCGGCGACTTTGGCCCAGTGAGATTCAGCCGAATTGGGCGAACCTAGTGGAAGATTGTCCTCAATCTTATTGAGATAAGCCGACAGAATGCGTGAATAGGGATTCCGCACAAACGAATACTTTCGGATTCCTCTATCCGACAGCAGCGCCAAATCCGGCCCGGTCAAATCAAGGTATCGCAGTCCACCGGCGGCTTTGTCGTGAGCAAGTCGGTTATCCAGATAGTCCTTGTGCCCGGCCAAATAGCGCATGATCGATTTCCAGTTGGTGCAGGCAACCTTGGGAACATACGCAAAAATGAAGCCGCGCTCTTCATTGTAAATGAAGTTCCGATAGTTCATCGTCATCGAAATTCCTTTTCGGTCCCGGATGAACTTGGATTGAGGGTCATCCTTCAAAAGTCCTTCCCACTCATCTCTATCACGATCTTTCCAGGCGCCAGCCGCATGGCCAGTTCCGAAAACGAACTCCAGGTGCTGCCCAAAAGCAACGGTGAGTGGCTTAGC
>JANXPK010000437.1 GCA_025357355.1 Rhodobacterales bacterium | reverse complement strand
CCACCTGAGCCTACGGAAAGGCCCCTGTCCCATGACCAAGCCCGCCAGCCCCCGCACCCGCCTGCGCCGCCTGCATGACAAGGCCGCTTATGACGCGGCCACGATCCACGCCATCCTCGATGCCCAGCCGCTGGCCCATATCGGCCATCTGGTCGACGGCGCCCCCGTCGTCACCCCGACCTTGCACTGGCGCGAGGGCGACCATGTCTACTGGCACGGCTCCGCCGCCTCCCGCATGATCCGCGCCGCCACCGGACAGCCGGTTTGTCTGACCGTCACCTTGCTGGAGGCGCTGGTGCTGGCGCGCTCTGGCTTTGAACATTCGGTCAACTTCCGCTCGGTCATGGTGTTCGGTTTGGCCGAACTGATCCGCGACCCCGCTGCCAAGGCCCGCCATCTGGAGGTGATGATGGACCAGATGCCGCCCGCCCGCTGGCCGCAACTGCGCCCGCTGACCGCACAAGAGCTCAAGGCCACGACAATCCTGTCATTGCCCCTCGACGAAGCCTCCGCCAAGATCGGCACCGGCATGCCCACCGACGCCCCCGCCGACAGGGATTGGCCGGTCTGGGCCGGCATCGTGCCGATCCGTCAGGTGCTTGAGCCACCCCTGTCCGACGGCAGTCCCAAAGGCCCGCTGCCGACCGTGCGCCGGTTCTAGCCCGAACAGGCCATCTCTGCCTGTTGGCCAAACACCACATAGCGCTGCCAGAATGCATCATCGGCCTCAGCCTTGGACATATGCACCTTCTGCGCCCGCTCGGGGTCGCCGAAGAATGTCGCCGCCAGCCGCTGATCAGCGCCGCCCAGCGTGATGTCCGCCACGTGTTGAATGCAAGTACACAATTGCGCGCTGGCCCCGGCACGACCCGTCTGCAAACACGCATTGGCAATCGGCCCGGCCTCAGCCGTCGCCGCCAAAGCCCCCCAGCCCAGGGCCGCAAGCCCCGCCACAATCCCTGTCTTCCGCATCCCTAGCCCCTCGCCGGTTGGCGGGGTTGCCCCCGTCCCAGGTCCTTGATTGCGGCGGATTATGCGCAAACTGGAAACATTATTCAAGACGGTCAGTGGCTTGCGCGACATTCCGCCCCAAACCGCTAGGCTTGGGAAGGCTTTGATGCCAGACCCACAAGATCAGGTAGCCCGAGCCTTCCACACCTGCGGGTCATCCGGCACATTGTCCTGCCACCGCGCCGCCATGACCGCCCCTCACATTACAGCATCAGGTCGTCCGCGTCGAGCGTCGTGACGCCGGTCAGCGCATCGGCAAGTGCGGTGCCGGTGCCGTCGATATCGGCGGACCCGATCAGCAGCAATGACTCGAAGTCGCTGCCCGATGCCCGGGATACCGTGCTTTCCGCAAACACCGCATTGCCCCAGCGCATGTCGGCAATCTCCGACAGGTTCTGACAGGTGACCCTGCCGCAGTTGATCAGGCTGTCATGGGCGCCGTTGCCCGGCATCCCCAGTCCGACCCATTCTGACCCGCCCGTGATTGGCCGCCAACAATCAATGACGCCCCGGCCACAAAGGACCAGACCGCCGAAGGCCGTGCTGATCAGCGAGACCCCTTCCAGAACGCAATCAACGTCCCCCACAGCCGCAAAAGCAAGGGTCCGCGCCGAGGTGCTGTTCGAGGTGACGTCGGTGCTTTGGATTGTTACGGTCATTCCCCCAAGACATAAAGTCCAGGCGGTCAGGCCAGAGCAGGATGAGCCTTGGCGGAAATCTCGGCGCGCTTGCCTTGAAAAATCGGAACCGCCACGCCTTTCCTGCCTTCTCTTCCCCGATAGGCCAAAGCCTGTCGGGGAGGCGCCTGCCTGCCCCCGGGCAGGCGCCT
>JANXPK010000435.1 GCA_025357355.1 Rhodobacterales bacterium | reverse complement strand
CAGCGTCGCGATGGGCGGCTCGTTGCATCCCGAGATCCGGGAATTGCCGGGGCGGATGAACCACCGCATGCCGCCGGACGCCAAGCTGGACGAACAGTTCGCACTGCGCCATACGGTGCGGTTTTCGGAAGGCGGGGTATTCCACCGCCTGATGGGGGCGCCCGAGGTGATGACCAACACGTTGCATGGCCAAGGAATTGCCCGGGCGTCGGAGCGGATCGTCGTCGACGGGCATGCACCGGATGGGACGCCCGAGGCGATCTATGTCAAGGATGCGCCGGGCTTTACGCTGGCGGTGCAGTGGCATCCAGAGTGGAATGCAGCGGGCGACCCAGTGTCGCGGCCCTTGTTTGCAGCTTTTGGGGCGGCGGCGCGGGCTTGGGCGGAAGGCTTGCGTGGCCCGATCCGTCTGAGCGCTTAAGGGTCTTAGAACAGGATTGATCGGGTCCCGGGGCCAAGCTAGGCTTGCCGCGGGTTGCCGCGCGTTTTTCCGGAAGGCAAAGCTATGGCTGATATTCTGGTTGATACCACCGTCACCGCCAAGGGTGACGGCCACACCTCTTTGCAGGAAGCCTTTGATCGCGCGGTGAAGCAGTCGATCGCGACCGGTGTCGAGGTGACCATCCATTTCGCCCAAGCGATGAGCATTGATGTCACCAAGACCTTGGTCGTGCCGAAAGGGGCGGCGGTGGCACTGGATGGTGCGATTGCGAACGACAGCACGGTCGAAATCGGCACCAATGACGTCGTTCTGTTTGGCGACAACGGCGCGGGCTACAACCCAAACAGCAGCGATGCCTATGGTCATACGCTGATGAAGGTGGTGCAGGGCGGGTCGCTGCGGTTGGTGGATGTCGAATTGGCCGACAATCTGGTCGCCGGAGCTGACGGCAAGTCGGGCAAGAGCGGCAGCAATGGCTTGAATGGTCACAACGGCGGCAGTGCCGGGCTTCCAGGCTCGGCAGGTAATGGCGGGCTGTCGGTGGCGAGCAATGGCCATGGCGGGCAGGACGCAGTGGCGGGGGTGCTGAACCAAGGCAATCTGGTCCTCGACCGCGTCAATATGAACGGGCTCAAGGCCTATGCTGGCGATGGTGGGGCCGGGGGCAGCGGTGGCGACGGTGGCGACGGCGGCAACGGCGATCAGGCGCCAGGCGGCGCGGGTGGGCCGGGAGGTAGCGGCACCGGGCATGGTGGGCATGGCGGCGATGCGGCTTCCGGCGTGCTGAATCTTGGCACGCTGACAATGCTTGACACCTCGTTTCAGTCCGACTTGGTCTATGCCGGTCAGGGCGGCGCGGGCGGCAGCGGCGGGAGCGGCGGCAAGGGTGGCACCGGCACGGTGGGGGGCTTTGGTGGCAATGGCGGTGCTGGCGGTACAGGAGGGGCGGGCGGCGATGCGGCAGTGACGGTTCTGAACCGCGGCGCGGTCGATCTGGTCGGCGGCTGGGTCTATGACCCGGGCGCCAATCTGGTGTTCGGTGGCAGTGGTTTGGGCGGGCAGGCGGGCAACGGTGGCGCGGGAGGTGCTGGCGGCAAGGGCACGGAAATGGACGGCTTCAACGGCGTCGGCGGGTCGGGCGGCGCGGCGGGGGGCAACGGCACAAGCGGCGCGGGGATTGGCTGGAATGACACCATGGTCGCTACTGCCTATTACATGGAAGCCGCGAGCCATCAGTTGGCAGAGTTTGCCGGGGCCTATGCTAGTTCAGGGACTGTTCTGACCGTCTACCGGTTGGGGGATGCCGCCGCTGCGGGGAGCGTTACGCTGGCGCTGACAGGAGTGTCCGCCGGAGCGGATGGCGCCAATGTGCAGGGCGGTCTATTCGGCGGCCAGATCGTCAGCTTTGCCGCCGGTCAGACCATTGCGCAGGTCTTTGTCTTTGCGCAAAGCGACGGTGTCGCTGGCATGGATGAGACCTATCGCTTCAGCCTGACCGGGTCGACCGGCGGTGCCTTGGGTGGCAACGTCAGCGCGGACGTGACCCTGACCAACAGCGACATCGTGGGCGACGACAGCGCCAACTCGCTGACCGGCACCAAAGGGGCCGAGGTGCTGCTGGGTGGGCTTGGCAATGACACGCTCGACGGCAAGGCCGGAGACGACAAGATCGACGGGCAAGGCGGGTTCGACATTGTCGATTATTCCGCCGTGCAGTTGGGCAGGAACGGGATCGGCCTGACCGCCGATCTGTCGGCCTTTACCGCCAGTGGCAAGGGTGCGGGCCATGACGCGGTTTTCAATGTCGAGGGCGTCATTGGCTCGGCCTTTGCGGACCACATTACCGGCAGTTTCAACAGCGACCGCATTCTGGCTGGGGCCGGCGACGACCGGGTGCTGGGCGGGTTCAACAACGACACACTGCTTGGTCAGGCCGGCAATGACCGGCTGAACGGCGGAGATTTGAACGACAATCTCGATGGCGGCTTTGGCCGCGACACATTGACGGGCGGCAGTGGGGCCGATGCGTTTGTGTTTTCGGTGGCACTGATTGCCGGCAATCTGGACCACATCAACGATTTCTCGCATGCTGACGACACGATTGTGTTGACGCGGACGGGGACCGGGCCGTTCGATGCGCTGACGCTCGGGGCACTGGCCAAGGGCGGGTTCCATCTGGGGGCGGTGGCCACTGCGGCAGGCCAGCATGTACTTTACGACCGGACGACCGGCACGCTTTATTACGACCCTGACGGGCTGGGCGGTGTCGCGGCGCAGGCCTTTGCCATCCTCGACCACGCACCAAAACTCTTCGCCGACGATTTTCTGGTGATCTGACGGGTTGTTGCCGCGCAGCCTTGCCCTATGATGCGGCGGAAATGACCTTTGGGGGACTGCAATGAAGCGTTCGCGTGTCAACGACATCATGGGGGCGGCGGGGGAGATGATCCGCCAATACGGCTTTGTCCTGCCACCCTTTGCCAATTGGAGCCCGCAGGAATTCAAGGCCAATGCCGACGGTCGAAGCACCATGGAAGCGGTGCTGGCAAAAATGCGGGTGACGTTGTTGAAGCTGCGCAACAAGGAGCACGTCGAGGCTGCGGTCACCCAGATGGCGAAACTCGTCATGGGCCGCCACGCCCCGGATGCGCCGGATCAGGGCGCCGGGCCTACGACATGACCGAAATCTATCCGACGCAAGGCCAGATCAACGAGGCTATCGACCGCATCGCCCGCAGCCCGGACGGCGCTGCGCTCTACGTGTTTTTGCAGCGCCGCCTGATGCAATTCCCGGCCTCGACCAAAGCCGGTGCGTTGCGAGCAGATCACGGAGAACGCAGTTTCGCGTCGAAATTGATCGGCCTCATGGCGACAGGGATTTCTGAAAGTGGCGGACGAACCGGTACAAGCGGTAGCAGCAGCGGCCCCAGCGGCGCCGAGCAGCCCATTGTCGTCCCCCGCGCCGAGCCCGTCTCCGTCGGCAG
>JANXPK010000431.1 GCA_025357355.1 Rhodobacterales bacterium | reverse complement strand
TTGGGTTTCTGCGATGGGTCGCCGATAGAACACGGCGGGTGGTGTGCCGCCAAGCGAGGAATGCGGGCGGTGGTGGTTGTGGAATTCGATCCAGTTTCCGATTCCTGCCTTGGCCTGCGACCCGGTCTCCCAGGCGTGCAGATAGACGCACTCATATTTTAGAGCAAATCAGCTTTTGACTGAATCGTCGGGGATTCCCGTTCGTTGATTTTCGTGATTCCCTTCCTGTATCGTAAGCGCCGTCTCTGTCCCATTGAATTGGCGTATTTCTGAACGCGGTGCGTGCTGTCAGAAGGTTTCCCAACGCATTGGGAGGTTGGCATGGCGGATGGTGGGGATGGTTTTGTGGGTCGGTGCGAGGTGGTTGAACCTCGGCGTGGTAACCGACGGTGGCCTTTGGATCTGAAGGCTCGGATTGTGGCGGAGAGCTTTCAGCCCGGCGTGCGGGTGGTGGATGTCGCGCGGCGGCACGGGATTGTTGCGCATCAGCTTTCGGATTGGCGGCGGTGGGCCCGGGAAGGACTGCTGAGCTTGCCGCTGGACATGTTGCCGGCGTTGTCGGTGCGGAAGGAAGGGCTTGGTGATCCCGCTTTCGTTCCGGTGGCTATCATTGCGGAGCCGGAGGTGGCGGTTGTGACGCAAGCATCCGCCCCGTGTGTTTCTGGGGTTGCGGCTTCCGTCGGGTTCATGGCGGTGGAGCTTGTCTCCGGCGTTGTGGTTCGGGTTCCGGGCGATGTGGCGGTGGAACGCGCGGCGGCTCTGGTGCGGGCCTTGCAGGACAAGCGATGATTGTCGCCGGTCAGCGGTTGCCGATCCTGATTGCGACCCGGCCGGTGGACTTTCGGTGTGGCCATCAGGCTTTGGCGCTGATGGTGCAGACTGAATTGAAGCTTGATCCGCATTCCGGGATCACGGTGATCTTCCGGTCCAAACGTGGTGATCGGCTGAAGATCCTGGTTTGGGACGGCACGGGCATGGTGCTGACTTACAAGGTATTGGAGCAGGGCAACTTTGCCTGGCCGAAGGTTCAGGACGGGACGATGCGGCTGTCGCGGGCGCAGTTTGAAGCCCTGTTCGAAGGATTGGATTGGCGGCGCATGATGGCACAGAGGGTGCCGCCTCCTGCTGCGGCGGGATAACTTAGGCTGCTGTTTTGGCGTTGTTTTATTGGGCTTTCGGCTGCGGATCAGCTATGAAGCGGCATGTCGCAATCCTTCGATCTCAGCCAGTTTCCAGACCTTCCGCCCGAGGTGGTGAAGGCCTTTGTCGCGCAGTCGGCGGCGTTGGAAGCGGCCCGGTTTGAGGCATCTGTCGAGCGCGCGGCGCGCCAGCATGAGCAGGCGGTCGTGGCCGAGAAAGAGGCCTTCATCACCGAATTGAAGGAGCTGATCGAGAAGCTGGAAGGTCAGGTCGGGCAATACCGGCAGGCGAAGTTCGGGCCGAAATCGGAAAAGCTCGGCCCCGCGCAACTGGAACTGGCACTGGAGGATCTTGAGACGGCCATCGCCGAGACACAGGCGAAGATCGTCGCTGTCGAGGACAAGATCGCGGCCAGTGCCACCGATCCGGACAAGGCGGCCCCGCGGGCACCGCGCAAGGCGCGGGCTCTGCCCGATCACCTTCCGAGGGTCGAGCGGGTGATCGAGCCCGAAAGCATCGCCTGCCCCTGCGGCTGCGGCGATTTGGTCCGGATCGGCGAGGATCGGACAGAACGCCTCGACTTCATCCCCGCCCGCTATCAGGTCATCGTCACGGTCCGCCCGAAATATGCGTGTCCCAAGGGGCGGACCGGGGTGGTGCAGGCCAGGGCCCCGGCGCATCTTTTGGAGGGCAGCTGGCCGACCGAGGCGCTCCTGGCCCAGATCGCCATGGCCAAACATTCCGAACATATGCCGCTGAACCGGCAGGCTGTCGCCATGGCAAGGCTCGGGGTGCCGATCGAGCGGTCGGTTCTGGCCGACTGGATGGGCAGGACAGGCGCCTTGATTGCACCTGTTGTGGATCGCATGGCCGTGCTGCTGAAGACCGGCAGTTCGCGGCTCTATGTCGACGAGACCACGGCTCCGGTGCTTGATCCCGGGCGGGGCCGGACGAAAACCGGCTATCTGTGGGCCGTTCTGCGCGATGACAGGGGCTGGAATGGCCCTGCTTCGCCGGGCGTCGTCTTCCATTACCATCCCGGCCGAAAGGGCGAATATGCCGACGAAATCCTCGTGGGCTTCGATGGCACCATCCAGGTTGATGCCTATGGTGGCTACAGTCACCTGACCCAACCGGACCGCAGGGGCGGCAAGCCGCTGAAGCTGGCCTTTTGTTGGGCACATGGGCGCCGAAAACTGATCGCGGCCAAGCCCAAGAAGGGATCGCCCATCGTGGATGAGGCGCTGTTGCGCATCGCAGCACTCTACAAGGTCGAGAATACCATCCGCGGCTCCGACCCCGACCAGCGCCGCGAGGCACGCCAGAATCTGTCCCGCCCGCTGGCAGACGCGTTCTTCGCATGGCTTGCCGCGCAGGCAGCCCGCGTCTCGCGCAAATCCGATCTGGGCGAGGCCATGGCCTATATGCTGAAACGTCAGAACGGCTTCCGCCTATTCCTCGACGATGGCCGTGTCGACATGGACTCGAACCTGGTCGAGAACGCGATCCGCAGCCCGGCGATGAACCGTCGCAATGCGCTCTTTGCCGGTCACGACGAAGGCGGCCGCAACTGGGCCCGCTTTGCCAGTCTCATCGGCACCTGCAAAATGAACGGCGTCGAGCCCTACGCCTACCTGCGCGACCTCTTCACCAGGCTGGCCAACGGTCACCTCGAAAAGGACATCGACGCCTTGATGCCGTGGGCCTACCTCCCCCCAGCCAAAGCATCACAATGAGCTCATCCGGGACTCCCCGACGAGCTCATCGGCCAAAATCCAAAGGCCAGAACCGCTGACCGCAACCGAAAAATCAATGGGCTGCAGACGCCGCTTACCCTCCAGCCGAACACAGCTGAACATCCCCTCCGCCAGATCGTCCCGTCCACGCATCCCAAATCACTCCATGGCAATAAACGAAGTGACTCACAAAACGAATAAGATGGGGAGCTTTTCAGCAGCCTGCTAAGTTCAAATGGGCCAGGCGAGCAAAGATCTGGGTCACGACCATTTTCCCGTCAGGGACCGGGATGAGGTGAAGGCTGCACGAGCGTTTGGGCTGCGCATGCGCCCAAATCCGCAAGCTCGCCGTCTAGAATGAGGTCGCGCGCCGACACAATGTGTCGCGGCAGCAAATCTATCTGTGGCGGGCCGAATTGCGTCGGTGCCGGGAAAGCCCGCCAGGTGGTTCCGGCTTATTGCCCGTTGAGCAATCGACCCAATCACCACGTCAACGTCGGCACCGATAGCAGCAGCGGTGGTCGAGATTGCGTTGGCGAATTGGCGGCGGCCGCATGGCATCGCCGGGCTCTCGGTCGCGAGTCGGGCTCAGCCGCTCTGGGTGTTGAAAAGCGCATGATTGGTTCGGGCAACGGTGTCCGCGGCCTTCTCGCGGCCAGCACCGCCGAGGTGCGCTACTGCGCATTCAGTCGTTCTTCCCGGGCGACGCGGCTCCTGGATGTGGATCCGGCTATCCACTGAGACTAGAGCAGGTCGCTTCCGCGCGGATTCAGGCATCCCATGAGGCTTGATCTGTGATTCCCTGCTCCTGACCAGATTTAGGGGGACGCGATGGGCAAGTCACATCCTATGGAGCTTCGCAGTCGTGTTGTCGCGTTTGTGGAGGAGGGGCACGGGCACCGCGAAGCGGCGCGGCACTTCCGGGTTTCGCCCAAGTTCGTCAATGACATGGTGATCCTG
>JANXPK010000474.1 GCA_025357355.1 Rhodobacterales bacterium | reverse complement strand
GCAGGTCGAACTGGAGGCAATGGCGCGGCTTTTGCCGGATGTCCGGCTCCAGCCCCAGATCCCAGGTCAGCGCCACATCGGCCTGACCCGACCGCAAGGCCGCACTCAGTTCGGCAAAATCCAGCACCTGCGCCGCCAACTCCTGTCCGTCCTGTGCGGCCAAAAGCGGCGCCAGCACCAGCGGCGCCAGATCGGCGAAGATCGCCAGGCGCAGCGGTGCGGCCCGCAGATCACCCGACAAAAGCCGCGCCATTGCCTCCAGTTCGACCTGCGCCGCCGCCAGCCAGCTGCGACCGTAAGGCGTCGGTGTCATCGGACCGCCCGCGCGGCGATAGAACAGCATCTGGCCCAGCCCCGCCTCGACCTGTGCCAAGGCAACCGACAGTGCGGGTTGGCTGACATGCAGCGCCGAGGCAGCCGCCGTCAGCCCGCCATGCCGGGCGATGGCGCAGACATATTCAAGCTGCCGCAGGGAAGTTGATAACATCAGATTATGACCACCTTTGAAAGGTATTATTTGAACGAATGACAGCGTTGTGGCAATCCCTTTCCCAGCGAACAGGAGGACAGACATGGTCGTGGTGACGGATGAAATGGTGGCAGCGTATCAGCGCGACGGCGTGGTGCTGATCAAGGGTCTGTGGGCGGACTGGGTTGAGGATTTGCGCGACGGTGTCGCCCGCAACATGGCCGAACCCGGCCCCTACGCTTCGGAAAACCTCAAGGCGGGCGAGGGCGGGCGGTTCTTTGACGACTATTGCAACTGGGATCGCATTCCGGAGTTTGAACGCGTCATCCGCGGCTCTGACGTGGCCGAGGTCGCGGCGCGGCTGATGGGGTCGCCACGGGTGCAGCTGTTCCATGACCATGTGCTCGTCAAGGAACCCGGCACCGCCAAGCCGACGCCGTGGCACCAAGACGGTCCCTATTATTTTGTCGCCGGGCGGCAGACCGTCAGTTTCTGGTCGCCGCTGGACCCGGTCAAAGAGGCATCCTTGCGCTGCGTCGCAGGCTCGCATCGCTGGCCGAAAGAGGTCTTGCCGAAACGCTGGCTGGCCGACACCTCGTTCTATGCCGACCCGTCGAAATACATGCCCGTGCCGGACCCGGATGCCGACGGGATGGACGTCCGCGAATGGCCGATGGAGCCAGGCGACGCCGTCGCCTTCGACTACCTGACACTGCACGGCGCGCGCGGCAACGAAACCGCTGCGCGGCGGCGGGCGTTTTCCTTGCGGTTGATCGGCGAAGACGCACGCTACGTCGAACGGCCCGGCCGCACCTCGCCGCCCTATCCCGGGCATGGCATGGCGCCGGGCCAGCGGCTGCGCGAGGATTGGTTTCCAGTGCTGCGCGGTTGAGGGCGAGGTAAATCTGGATCGACCCAAACCGAACCTTCTTTCTTGCCCGGTGACAAGCGCAGCGCCGGGCAATGACCGACCCGTTCGGGGGCTTTCGCGGCCCCACCGGGGCCACGGTCCCCCTCGCACCTCGGGCGGGCATTCTCAGCCGCTGTCACGAAGCTATCCGGTGGGACATCGTCACCATAAAGCTTGGACCTCCACCGATTGATGCCCACCCGGCGGTCGGGCATTGCCCTCTGACATCTCAGTGGAGAGGAAGCAAGGACGCGCTGGTCATCCGTCAGGCTATGCCTCGCGATTCGCCTTGGAGTCATCACGCTCCAGATCATGGTTAACGCGGGTCGAAGTCCGAAAACTCCGCCTTTGGTGTAGAGGCATTATAGAGGGAATGTAGGCGGTTTGTAGGTCGTTCATCTTCCGTTAATCTGGCCGATTAACACTGCGAACCCAATGGGTTGGCGTCAGTTTATGGCAGAGGAATCTTTCGTCTTTTAAGCCGCCGGAATGGCGCTCAAACGCCAGATCTACACAAGGGCGACCCAGGCGCGGGCAAGGGCCAGACCATGGGCGTCCGAAGCACGACCCAAGGTTTCGGTAAGGCTGGCGTGGCGCGAAAGCCACCGAGGCGCCATCCGCTCGACGGCGTCAGGGAAGGTGGCGTTCCAGTCGGCCACCATCGCGCGGCTCGCCTCGAAGTGAAACTGCGTGCCGTAAGTGGCCAGATAGGCACGGAAACTTTGCACAGGGGCTGTGGCCGTTGTGGCCGGTTGCACAACGCCTTGGGGCAGCGTGAAGGTATCGGAATGCCATTCCAAGATCGGAAAACACGCGGGCACCTGACCCATGACCGGATCGTCGGTGGCCAGAGGCTGAACCTCGATCCTCACCGCCACCTCGTGCAGCGCGCCGCCGACCTGGCCGCGATGGCTTAGGGCGGTGTTTTCCACAATGGCCACGCGCAAGTTTTCTCCTGCCACAAATCCACGCCACTTTGGCCTGAGGTCGCCCGAACCGCAAGATACAGCGTTTTCGCCCTTGCCAAGCCCCTGCTTTGGTGCAACAGGGACCCGTCAAACGAACACTCCCGCCCACAGCATTGGAGGCTTTAATGGAGATTCGCGAGGCGTTCACCTTCGACGACGTTCTTCTGGTTCCGGCCGCCAGTTCGGTCCTGCCGGCCGAGGCCGACACCGCAACCTTTGTCACCAGGTCGATCCGGATGAATATCCCGCTGTTGTCCTCGGCGATGGACACCGTGACCGAGGCGCGGATGGCCATCGCCATGGCGCAGGCGGGTGGCATCGGGGTCATTCACCGCAATCTGGACGTGCTGGCGCAAGCGCGCGAGGTCAGCCGGGTCAAGCGGTTCGAAAGCGGTGTGGTCTATCATCCGATCACGCTGACCCCGGATCAGACCCTCGCCGACGCCAAGCTGTTGATGGAACGGTACAATATCACCGGGTTTCCGGTGGTGGACGACAAGGGTCGCGTGCTGGGCATCGTCACCAACCGCGATATGCGCTTTGCCAGCGACGACAAGACGCCGGTGCGGGTGATGATGACATCGGAGAATCTGGCGCTGTTGCGCGAACCGGTGGATCGCGAGGCGGCGATCAGTCTGATGAAGGCGCGGCGGATCGAAAAGCTGCTGGTGACCGATGGCGCGGGCAAGCTGACCGGGTTGCTGACGCTGAAGGACACCGAGCAATCGGTGCTGAACCCCCATGCCTGCAAGGACGATATGGGCCGACTGCGGGTTGCGGCCGCGACAACTGTCGGCGATGCCGGGTTCGACCGCTCGCAAGCCCTGATTGATGCAGGCGTGGATCTGGTGGTCATCGACACCGCGCATGGCCATTCCGAGGGGGTCGCGCGGGCGGTGGAGCGGATCAAGCGGCTATCGAACGCCGTGCAGGTCGTGGCAGGCAACGTGGCGACTGCCGAGGCGACGCGTGCCTTGATCGGGGCGGGGGCGGATGCGGTCAAGGTCGGCATCGGGCCGGGGTCGATCTGCACGACGCGAATCGTGGCGGGCGTAGGTGTACCGCAGTTGACGGCGATCATGGACGCAGCAGGGGCGGCGGGGGGCGTGCCGGTCATTGCCGACGGCGGTATCAAGTATTCCGGCGACTTCGCCAAGGCGATTGCGGCGGGAGCCTCTTGCGCGATGGTCGGTTCGGCGATTGCGGGCACTGATGAGGCGCCGGGTGAGGTCATCCTGTGGCAGGGCCGCAGCTTCAAGGCCTATCGCGGCATGGGCTCGCTGGGCGCCATGGCGCGCGGGTCTGCCGATCGGTATTTCCAGAAGGACGCGGCCAGCGACAAGCTGGTGCCCGAAGGGATCGAGGGGCAGGTGCCCTACAAAGGCTCGGCAGCGGCGGTGATCCATCAGATGGTGGGGGGCCTGCGCGCCGCGATGGGCTATACCGGCAACCGCACGATTGCCCAGATGCGGGAAAACTGCCAGTTTGTCCGGATCACCAACGCCGGCCTCAAGGAAAGTCATGTCCATGACGTTCAAATCACGCGGGAAAGCCCGAACTATCGGGTCGGGTCCTGAGCGTCCGGATCTGGGCAGAATTGAAATGTGCGTGTTTTCAATGGGTTGGTTTCGAAAAATTAACCCGTTGTTCACGATAAGCGCATGAGGCGCGCTCTGATCACCGGCGCAGGCTCTGCCCGGGGCATCGGGTTTGCCTGTGCCCATGCCCTGGGTCAGGCGGGGCACGCGCTCGCCATCGCATCAACCACCGACCGGATTTTTCAGCGTCAGGCCGAATTGCAGGCGATGGGTTTTGTGGTCACGGCGCATCTTGGTGATCTGACTGACCCTGATCAGGTCGCCCGGCTTTGCGCCGAGGTTGGCCCCGTCGACGTGCTGGTGAACAACGCGGGCATGACCTCAGTCACCAAACCCGCGAAGGGCGATGTGTTTCTCAGCATGGCAGAGGCCGACTGGCAGGACGGCTTTGCCACCACCTTTACCCCCACGCGCCTGGTTACCCGCGCCTTCCTGCCCGGCATGATCGACAAGGGATGGGGGCGCATCATCCAGATCGGCTCGGTCACCGGGCCGATCGTCGCCATCGCGGGCTCGACCGCTTACGGCGCGGCCAAGGCGGCGATTGTTGGGTTCACCCATGCGCTGGCGCTGGAGGTGGCCCGGACCGGGGTGACGGTAAACATCGTGGCGCCGGGTTGGGTTGCGACCGAAGGCACCGAAGCTGATGAGATGGGACCAGCACTGGCCTCGCCCATGGGCCGTGCCGGGCGTGCTGACGAGATGGCAGCACCTGTAGTGTTTCTGGCCTCGGACAGAGCGTCCTATATCAACGGCGCCACCATCGTCGTCGACGGCGGCAATATCTTGCAAGAGAAAAAGGGCTGAGTTTCATGGCCTTGCGCGGTGTACCTGGGCGATGACACCCGCAGCGCACCTGTCTGCAGCCATTGAAGTGCTGGACCGGATTCTGGCCGGGGGACCGGTTGAGCAGAGCCTGACCAATTGGGGCCGGGCAAACCGTTTTGCGGGGTCTGGTGACCGCCGTGCGATCCGCGATCTGGTCTTTGATGCCCTGCGCTGTCGCCGGTCGTTTGCGGCTTTGGGCGGGTCGGAAAGCGGGCGCGGGTTGATCTTGGGCGGAGTACGGGCGGCGGGGCTTGATCCGGCGTTGCTATTCACCGGCCAAGGTCATGCGCCGCCGCCGATCAGTGATGCCGAAAAGGGGCGTGCGCCCGAGGGCAACGCAGCGCTTGATGTGCCGGACTGGCTGGCACCCCGGTTGCAAGTAAGTCTGGGGGAAGATTTTGCGGGAGTGATGGCAGCGCTGCGCCACCGTGCGCCGGTGTTTTTGCGGGTCAATCTGGCACGGGGTACATTGCCTGAGGCCGCCGATGCCCTGGCTGCGGAAGGCATTCAGACCCGCGCCGTACCTTTCGTGAACACAGCGCTGGAAGTAACTGGAAATGAACGGAAAATCCAAAGGGCGGCGGCCTATCTTTCCGGTCTGGTCGAGTTGCAGGACGCGTCGTCGCAGGCAGTGATTGCGGCGCTGTCGGTTCGAGCGGGGATGAGAGTGCTGGACTATTGTGCGGGCGGCGGCGGCAAGACCCTGGCTTTGGCGGCGCGCGGAGTGGAGCCGGATGCCCATGACCTGAACCCACACCGGCTGGTTGATTTGCCAACACGCGCGACGCGGGCCGGAGCGAGGGTAAGGATCGTGCAAAGCTTTGCGAAATCCGATATTTACGATCTGATCCTCGCAGATGTCCCTTGTTCCGGCTCTGGCTCGTGGCGGCGTGATCCGCAAGGCAAATGGGCGCTGACCGAGGCGAGGTTGGCGGAATTACTGCCGGTGCAGGCGGCGATTCTGAACGAATGTGCGGGTTTGACCGGACCTGCGGGATGTCTGGCCTATGCAACTTGTTCGCTGCTGGCCGACGAGAATGAGGCGCAGGTTGCGGCATTTCTGGACCGCCATCCGGATTGGCGCCAGGAGAGCGCGCAGCGGTTCAGCCCATTGCTGGGCGGCGATGGCTTTTTTGTCGCGCAGTTGACGCGACAAGGATCTATGCCTACACAACCTTGACGGGTTTTGTGCATTTTTTGCCCGCCTTTTGCCCTCCGGTTAATGCCTGGTTAAGGTTTTCGCGGCGCTATGGTGCAGACGGCGAATCCGAAGGGGACAGCAGTGGCCATTTCCATGGCGGGGTTGAGTTCGGCCATTGTGGGCAGGCGGCAGAATCTGGCGCCGGTCTTGCTGCTGTGGGCTGTCTCGCTGGCTGCGGCCACAGTTGCCGTGATGTCGCATGATCTGGTGACCCGTTTTGGTGCGGCCATTGCCGCGATGACCATGGTTTTTCTGGTACTCGGCCTGAAGCTTCGCGCCCGCCTTGCAATGCGTGGGGAAGCGCGGCGGCTGAAAGAATTGACCGGGCTGGTCGGCAATGACGCGGCGCCGTGCTATCTGACCGACAAGCATGGCCAGATCCTGTATCAGAACGAAACGGCGCTTGTTCGGTTCAAGGCCGATGCCGGAACGGCGCTGGTCTCGGCGCTCAACCAGCACTTCGCCTCGCCTTCATCGGTGCTGTACCGGCTGCAAAACCGCGCCGTTCATGCCGGGCACGGTCGCGAAGATGTGGTGACGCGGCGCGGACATACCAGGTTGGCCGTGCACCGCATCGCCGACGATCGTTTCTTGTGGCGGCTGGAAGAGTTTCAGGATCGCGGATCGACCGGACGCGGCGCCGAAAACCTCAGTCTGCCCATGCTGACCGCGAACAAGGCGGGCGTCGTGCTTTTCACCAACGAGGCGATGCGACGGCTTCTGGGCGGTCGGCCCAAACGTCTGGACCGCATCTTCACCTCGCCAGTGCTGCATTCCGGCGAAGAGGTCGAAGTGTCGACAGCCGAAGGACCGGTGCGGGCGGTTCTGGCCGAGATTGAAGGGCCCGGCGAGCGGCGTGAGATCTATTTGTTGCCGGTGGCGCAGAATGCGGTTCCAGCGACCGCGATGGCGGATTTCGAACATGTGCCGGTGCCGCTGGCAAAATTCGCCGGCGATGGCACGCTGATCACGGCCAATGCTGCTGCGCGCGCGATGCTGAAACTCGAACCTGGGCAGAGCGAGATGTTTCATGCCCTGTTTGAAGGGCTTGGCCGACCTGTGGCCGACTGGCTTGACGACATCGCCAGCGAGCGCAGCCCAAGCCGGTCTGAGGTGCTGCGGGCGCGGCTTCTGGAAGGTGAGGTGTTCCTGCAAGTGACGCTGCGTCGCATCGTCGAACAGGGACGGCCTGGAATTCTGGCCGTACTGCAGGATGCGACAGCACTCAAGACGCTTGAAGCGCAGTTCGTGCAAAGCCAGAAGATGCAGGCAATCGGTCAGCTCGCGGGTGGTGTGGCGCACGATTTCAACAACCTCTTGACCGCGATTTCGGGGCATTGCGACCTGCTGCTGCTGCGCCACGAACGCGAGCACCCCGACTATGCTGACCTGGTGCAAATCCACCAGAACGCCAACCGCGCCGCCGCTTTGGTCGGGCAATTGCTTGCGTTTTCCCGCAAGCAAACACTGAAGCCCGAGCGGCTGGAGCTGCAGGATGTGCTGTCGGACCTGGCACATCTGTTGAACCGGCTGGTGGGCGAACGGGTGCGTCTGCAACTGTCGCATGCGAGCGGCCTTGGCGCGATCCGGGCGGACCGCCGACAGCTGGAGCAGGTCCTGATGAACCTGGTGGTGAATGCTCGCGACGCCATGCCGGAGGGGGGCACGATCCACATCGATTCGGAGGCGGTTTCGTTGCCGCAGCCGATGATACGCGACCGCGCCACGGTGCCGGCAGGCGATTACGCCCTGATCCGGGTCAGCGACACTGGCAAGGGCATCCCCGAAGACCAATTGTCCAAGATTTTCGAGCCGTTCTTTACCACCAAAAAGGTGGGCGAGGGCACAGGTCTTGGGCTTTCAACCGCCTACGGCATCATGAAACAGTCAGGCGGCTTCATCTTTGTCGATTCGACCGTGGGTGTCGGCACCGTGTTCCAGCTATACTTCCCGATCCATGACGGCCCAATCGAGGCCGAGAGCGCACCCGTTGCCGCCCGCAAGATCGTGGTCAAGCAGGGCGAAGGGGTGGTCTTGCTGGTGGAAGACGAGGCGCCGGTGCGGGCCTTTGCCAGCCGGGCGCTGCGGTTGCGCGGCTACACCGTGCTGGAGGCCGAGAATGCCGAAGAGGCGCTGAAAACACTGGATGACCCGAACCTGACGGTCGATGTCTTTGTGACTGACGTCGTCATGCCCGGAATGGACGGACCAAGCTGGGTCAAACGCGCGCTGCAAGACCGCCCGAATGTCAAGGTGATCTTCGTGTCGGGCTATGCCGAGGAGGCGCTGTCCGAAAACCAAGCACGGATCCCGAATTCGGTCTTCCTGCCCAAGCCGTTCTCACTCAACGACCTGACGGCGACGGTTCAGGGCCAGATGCACTGAAGTCAGTCAGCCAGTCCGCCATAAAGTGCGAAATCGGCGGCGCAATGCTGCTGTAACAGGGCCTTTACGGGCGGCGACAGGGAGAGGGCTTCGGTTGGTGAGACATTGCTGACCGGCAGACTGATCGTGGTGCCAAGACGTTTTTCAAGGAATTTCACGAAAAGCTCCATCCGTTCATAGCGAAAGATATAGTCCACTGGCCGAAATCCGTGCGGGGTCAGAAAGGTGGCTTGCGCACCGACCTTGGCGAATTCGGGCTGGGCTGGCTGACAATAGGCGCGCACGAAATCGTCAAAGGTGAGGTCGCGGGTCGATTTCTCTGGTACCTCGTCAGCGCGGCGGCGGTAACGATACCAGCTGCCCAGCCAGTCGATTGGCTCGCGCATCAGCGCCGTAGTCACAAAGGTCTCGCCCTTGGGGTCGCCCAAGAAAGGCGCCACCTGACGCTGATACTTTTGCGCATTGGTGTGTTTGAGCTGCGGCGGCCGCATCACCACGACGGCGGCCAGCGGGCTCAGCGCGGTTTCGATCGAGGTGGAGGCGGTTTTCGGGGTCGCAAGAAATACCAGACCCTGCCGCCAGAACACCAACATGCAGAATCTCCACCGCATTCACGAATTTTCCTGCCCTGATAACTATTCCTTAATCGTTCTGGGAAAAAGCTGGGTTGCGAAGAATTTGATTGAAATGTTCTTGTTTTGCCCCCAAGGTGTGGAAACAAAGCAAGAACACCTCGGTGATTGCCGCTGGACTGCGGCTATGGAATAAGGGGACCTGAAAAATGGCAGTGGCAAATCTGTTCGAACTGGACGGAAAGCGGAGCATGGACAAGAAAGACGCCGAA